>JBIIYI010000219.1:0-5421 GCA_044346895.1 Phycisphaerales bacterium | reverse complement strand
GCGGGCCGCGGCGAGAAGCCGGGGCGCGCCATCATCCAGAGCTTCGAGCCCGACACGCCCGCGATCCGCCTCGCGGCAAGCCACGAGTTCGAGCGGTTCGCCACGCAGGAACTCGAGGACCGCCGCCAGTTCGGCCTTCCGCCCTACCGCCGGCTCGCGCGCCTGATCCTGCGTCACCCGGGCGAGACCGAGTGCGCCAACCGGGCTTCCGCCCTCTCGGACGCGCTCCGGTCGTTCTCGGGCGTCGTCGAGGTGCGCGGCCCATCGGTCTGCCCGATCGCGCGCATCGCGGGCAAGTACCGGCGGCAGATCGAACTGGTCGCCGACAGCCCGGTCGAGATCTCGCGCGTCCTCGCGGAGGCGCGCTCGCGCGGCCTCCTGAAGCTCGGCGAGGAACTCGCGGTCGACGTCGATCCGATCAGCGCGGTCTGAGCGCGGCAGCGGCGCACCCGGCTCTCGGCACGGTTCGCGACCGAGCCGATCCACGCGAGCGGCCGTCCCGCGCGCGCCCCGGTCCTCCGGATTCCCACCGCGCCCGGGCCTCGCGACCGCTGAATCCCGCGGCGTTTCCCCCTACAATCGCCCCGCTTCGCGCCGCTCCGCCGCGCGCGGATTCGGATCGCGGATTCCAGATCGACGGGAGTTCACAGAGATGGCCCAATCGGGTGCCGGCACGGATGGTTCTCACCCCCACGCCCCCCAGTCGGTGAACGGCTGGCAGTCGGACTACATCGAGTCCATGTTCGCCCAGTTCAAGGCGAACCCCGATGCGGTCTCCGACGAGTGGCGGAACTTCTTCCGCGGCTTCGAACTCGGTCTGACGCTCGACGCTTCCGCCGCGGATTCGGCTGCGTCGCGACCCGCTGGCGCCGCGCCGTCCACGACGCCGGCGACCGCCGCGGCACCAGCCGTTCCACCCGAGGGCGCGGCCGCAGCCGCGAACGCCCAGCGGCGCGTCGACGAGCTCGTCCTCCGCTACCGCACGTTCGGCCACCTCGCGACGCAGCTCGATCCGCTCGGAACGACGCGTCCGTTCCCTGAATCGCTCACGCTCGAGGCCGTCGGACTCGACGACTCCGCGCTGTCGCAGTCGTTCGATCCGGGCACGCTTCCGCTCGACAACCCGTCGACGCTCGGCGAGATCATCTCGTGCCTCGAGCAGACCTACTGCGGCACGATGGGCGTCGAGTACATGCACATCGCCTGCGCCGAGCGCCGCGCGTGGATCGCGAAGCGCATCGAGGGCACGCGCAACCGTCCGCAGCTCGCGGCCGACGCGAAGAAGCGCATCCTCGCGAAGCTCCTCGAGGCCGACAGCTTCGAGAACTTCCTCGCCAACCGCTACGTCGGCAAGAAGCGCTTCGGGCTCGAGGGCGGCGAGTCGCTCATCCCGATGCTCGACGCCGTGCTCGAGGCCGGTCCCGCGCTCGGCGTGCAGGAGTTCACGCTCGGCATGGCGCACCGCGGACGCCTGAACGTCCTCGCGAACATCGTCGGCAAGAACCTGCAGCAGATCTTCACCGAGTTCGACGAGGCGTGGACGGCGGCGTTCGCCTCGGGCGGCGGCGACGTGAAGTACCACATGGGCTACTCGAACGAGCACACGACGTCGACGGGCCAGAAGCTCCGCGTCGTGCTCGCGGCGAATCCGTCGCACCTCGAGTTCGTCAACTCCGTCGTGATGGGCCGCTGCCGCGGCAAGCAGCGGCTCCTCGGCGACGAGGCGCGCAAGGCGGTCGTTCCGGTGATCGTCCACGGCGACTCGGCGTTCCCGGGCCAGGGCATCGTCGCCGAGTGCTTCAACATGATGCTGCTCGACGGCTACACCGTCGGCGGCACCATCCACTTCATCGTGAACAACCAGGTCGGATTCACGACGAACCCGCGCGACACGTTCGGCGGGCAGTACGGCACCGATCTCGCGAAGGGCTACGACTGCCCGGTGATCCACGTGAACGGCGACGACGCCGAGGCGTGCGCATGGGCGTCGCGCCTCGCGATCGAGTGGCGGCAGACCTTCGGCCACGACATCGTCGTCGACATGTGGTGCTACCGGAAGAGCGGCCACAACGAGACCGACGAGCCGATGTTCACGCAGCCGCTGCTCTACCAGCGCGTGAGGAAGGCGCGGCCGGCGTTCAAGACCTACCGCACGAAGCTCGTGTCCGAAGGCGTCCTCGGCGAGGCCGACGTCGAGGCGATGCTCGCCGCGCGCGTCGCGGTGATGGACGAGGCGCAGAACGCCGCGAAGAAGCAGCCGATCGACCCGGTCATCGATCCGTTCCGCAACGTCTGGGCGGGCGTGAGCGGCCAGTACTCGCACGAACCGGTGCAGACCGGCGTCTCCGCCGACGTGCTCGAGTCGCTCGCGAGGAAGCTCGCGCAGTCGCCCGACCACGCGACCGTGCACAAGACCGTCGCACGACTCCTCGAGAGCCGCGCGGGCGCCATCGCCTCGGGCCAGATCGACTGGGCGCTCGCCGAACTGCTCGCCTACGCCTCGCTCCTCTCGGAAGGCCACCCCGTGCGCCTCTCCGGCCAGGACGTCGAGCGCGGCACGTTCAGCCATCGCCACGCGGTCGTCAACTGCCAGGACACCAACGAGGGCTTCTGCTCGCTCAACGCGCTCTCCGACGCGCAGGCGCGCTTCTGCGTGCACAACTCGCCGCTCACCGAGAGCGCGGTGCTCGGCTTCGAGTACGGCTACTCGCTCGGCGACCCGCGCATGCTCGTGATCTGGGAGGCGCAGTTCGGCGACTTCGTGAACGGCGCGCAGGTCATCATCGACCAGTTCATCGCGTCGGGCGAGGCGAAGTGGAAGCGCTCGACGGGCCTCGTGATGCTCCTCCCCCACGGCTACGAGGGCCAGGGACCGGAGCACTCGAGCGCGCGCCTCGAGCGCTTCCTCCAGCTCTGCGCCGACGACAACATGCAGGTCGTCTATCCGACGACCTCCGCGCAGGTCTTCCACCTCATCCGCAAGCAGGTGAAGCAGGGCTTCCGCAAGCCGCTCGTCGTGATGACGCCGAAGTCGATGCTGCGGCTCCCGGCCGCGGTCAGCCGCGTCGAGGGCTTCGTGCACGGCCACTTCCGCCAGGTGCTGCCGGACGTCGGCGTCGCGAAGGGCGCGGAGGAGGCCGTGACGAAGGTGCTCCTCTGCTCGGGCAAGATCTACCACGAGCTCGCCGCGCAGCGCGAGAAGAGCGGACAGGCGACGACCGCGATCGTGCGGCTCGAGCAGCTCTTCCCGTTCCCCGATGGCGCGCTCACGAAGATCCTCGCGATGTACCCCAACGCGAAGAAGTTCGCGTGGGTGCAGGAGGAGCCGCGCAACATGGGCGCCTACCGCTTCGCGCAGGCGCAGCTCAAGGAGCTCATGGGGATCGACGTCGACTACGTCGGTCGCCCCGACTGCGCGAGCCCGGCGGTCGGCAGCCAGAAGCAGCACGCGATCGAGCAGGACAAGATCCTCACCGAGGCGATCGGCGCCGCGAAGGCCGGCGACGGCCCGGCGGGCGGACCTGGAAGCAAGAAGGAAACCGCGCACAAGTAGGCGCCGCGCCTGCGCGGACGCGCGGAGGCATCGAAGTCTCGAGGCATCCGAGTATCGAGGCATCGACGTAGCGACGCACGGATGCATGCGATCCACGGATGCATGCGATCCACGGATGAAGAAACCGGAAGGCAACAGACATGGCAGTCGACATCACCATCCCATCTCCCGGCGAATCCATCACCGAAGTCTCCCTGAGCGGCTGGCTCAAGGATGACGGCGCCTACGTCGAGAAGGACGAGCTGCTCGCCGAGATCGAATCGGACAAGGCGACGCTCGAACTGCGGGCTCCCGCATCGGGCGCGCTCAAGATCGCGACGAAGAAGGGCGACGGCATCAAGGTCGGTGCGGTCGTGGCGGCGATCGACACGAGCGCGGCGAAGCCGAGTGGTGGAGCGGTCGCGCCTGCGGGCGCTCGCGGCACTGAAGCGGTCGCCGCTGCGGCGGCTCCCTCTGGTGCCAGTGTTGGAGCGGTCGCCGCTGCGGCGGCTCGCGATACTGGAGCGGTCGCCGCTGCGGCGGCTCCCTCTGGTGCGAACAAGGTTTCGGGAGTCGCCAGGAAGGTCGCGGCCGAGAAGGGCGTCGACACCGCCGCGCTCGCGGGCACCGGTCCGTCGGGCCGCGTGATGAAGGACGACGTCCTCGCCGCGACGACGGCGTCGGCCGCGCCGGCCGCGCCCGTCGCCGCCACCACCGAGTCGAAGATCCGCGTCGCGGTCGCTCCGGTGGCCGGCACGCGCGGCGTCCGCCGCGAGAAGATGACGAAGCTCCGTCAGAAGATCGCCGAGCGGCTCGTCCACGCGCAGCACACGGCGGCGATGCTCACGACCTTCAACGAGTGCGACATGACCGAGGTCATGCGCCTGCGCACCGAGCACAAGGAGGCGTTCGAGAAGCGCTTCGGCGTCGGACTCGGCTTCATGAGCTTCTTCGTGAAGGCCGCGGTGGGCGCGCTCCAGAAGTACCCCCGCGTCAACGCCTGCATCGTCGGCCAGGGCGCCGAGATGGAGATCGAGTACCACGACCATGCCGACATCGCCGTCGCGGTCGGCACCGACAAGGGCCTCGTCGTCCCGGTCCTCCGCAACGCGGAGGCGCTCTCGTTCGCCGGCGTCGAGTCGGCGATCAAGGATTTCGCCGTGCGCGCGAAGGACGGCAAGCTGACCGTCGACGAGATGACCGGCGGCACGTTCACCATCTCGAACGGCGGCGTGTACGGCTCGCTCATGTCGACGCCGATCCTGAACCCGCCGCAGTCGGCGATCCTCGGCATGCATGCGATCAAGAAGCGCGCGGTCGAGGACCCGAGGAACCCGGGGCAGATCGCGCTGCGGCCGATGATGTACCTCGCGCTCAGCTACGACCACCGCATCATCGACGGCGCGGAGGCGGTCGGATTCCTCGTCCACATCAAGGATCTGATCGAGAAGCCCGAGCGCATGCTGTTCGCGTGACGTCGCATGACGTCGCATGACACCGCGTGACGTCGCATGACACCGCATGATGTCGCATGACGTCCCGCGTCATCGCGCCGGTGGCCTCGCCTCCGGTCGAACGGTCGACTCGATCCGAAGCGCGTCGCGACGAACGCTCAGTTCGCCTGCGCGATGCCGTTCTTCGCGGCGGGCTTCTTCTCGCCGTAGGCGAGCTGCCCCTCGTGCGGGACGCCGAGGTACTCGAGCGTCTCGTTCATGATCTCGGCCGCGCACGGTCCGGCGAGCGCGCCGCCGCCGGTCACGCCCTTCGACTTGTCCGGATCCTCGATCGTGACGAGGATCGCGACCTCGGGGCGGTCGAACGGAGCGCCGAGCAGGAAGCTCGACATGTAGCGGTCCTGGAAGTAGCCGCCCTTCGGATTCACGAGCTGC
>JBIIYI010000218.1:0-5422 GCA_044346895.1 Phycisphaerales bacterium | reverse complement strand
ATGAACCTCCGTGGCCGCATCATCCCGGTGATCGACCTCCGCCTCCGATTCAGCCTCAGCGCCGCGGAGGCGACGAAGGAGACCTGCATCATCGTCCTCGAGTCGACCGACGCAGAGGGCGCGCAGACGGTCATGGGAGCGATCGTCGACAGCGTGCGCGAGGTCCAGGACATCCCGCGCAGCGCCATCGAACCGCCCCCGGAGTTCGGCTGCGAGATCCCGCTCAAGTACATCCTCGGCATGGGCAAGCTGAAGGACCGCGTCGTCGTGCTGCTCGAGATCGCGGAGGTGATCGGCCTGCGCGAGCGCGCGCAGATCGCCGGCGCGATCAAGGACGCCGCGGGCGCCGCCACGCTCTCCGCCGAGCGCCGCGCCGCCTGACCGCCCCGTCGAATCCCACCGCCATCGCGAGGTGATCCATGTCCGTCCTGACCGATTCCACGTTCAAGCGCATCGCCGAGATCGCGCGCCGCCGCTGGGGGCTCTCGCTCGGCGAGCGCAAGATGCAGCTCGTCGCGAACCGCCTCACGTCGCACCTCCGCAAGTCCGGCGGCGGCGAGATCGAGGACTACGTCCAGCGTCTCGAGCGGAATCCGAGCGAGGACGACATGCTCGTCCTCTTCGACATCCTCTCGACGAACGTCACCAGCTTCTTCCGCGATCCGGCGCACTTCGCGTTCCTCGAGCGCGAGCTCTACGCGGGCCTCGCGAAGGGCACTCTCGCCCTTCCAGGCAAGCGGCTCCGGATCTGGTCGGCTGCGTGCTCGATCGGCGCCGAGCCCTACTCGCTCGCGATGCAGGCGCTCGAGCTCCTGCCCGCGTCCGCCGGCTACGACGTCAAGATCCTCGCCACCGACCTCGCCAACAAGGCGATCCTCGGCTGCCGCGAGGGCGTCTACACCGAGGCGCAGCTGACGGGCCTCTCGCCCGAGCGGCGCGCGAAGTTCCTCGTGAAGGCCGACCCGAAGCCTGGAACCGGCGAACCCCGCTGGCGCGTCAAGGACGAGGTCAAGCGACTCGTCGAGGTGCGCCGGCAGAACCTCGTCGAGTCGTACACGGGCCTCGGCCCCTTCGACGTGATCTTCCTGCGCAACGTGATGATCTACTTCGACCGCGACACGCGCCGCGAGGTCGTCATGCGCATGCACGGCGTGATGCGACCGGGGGCGATCCTCGCCGTCGGCAGCGCCGAGACGCTCTCGGGACTCGACGTGCCGCTCAAGGCGGCCGCACCGAGCATCTACGTCCGCTGAATCGCCGCCACAGAACCACGCCGAACCGACCGGATCGAGGCACATGATGTCGAGGAGCCCGTCCACTCCAATCTCACTTCCGCCGAAGCCCGACGCGGCCGTCTCCGCGCTCGATCGCGGAGCGCGCGACCGGATCGTCGTCGGCGTCGCGGATCTCGCGGTGTCGCGCGAGCCATCGAAGGCGATCGTCACCTACGCGCTCGGATCCTGCATCGGAGTGACGCTGTACGACCCGATCGCGAAGGTCGGCGGCATGCTCCACTTCATGCTTCCCGACTCGACCGTGAGCCCCGAGAAGGCCACCGCCAATCCGGCGATGTTCGGCGACCTCGGGATTCCCCTCCTCTTCCAGAAGGTCACCGAACTGGGCGCACGCCGCGACCGGCTGGTCGTCTGCGCCGCCGGCGGCGCCGAGGTCCTCGCGGACGACGGGCACTTCCGCATCGGCAACCGGAACCGCACGATCCTGCGCAAGATCTTCTGGAAGCACAACCTGCTGCTCTCCACGGAGGACACCGGCGGACAGCACAGCAGGACGATGACGCTGCGGCTTGCCGACGGCGCGATCCAGCTCCGGGTGCAGGGAAGGGAGACGCAGCTGTGGCCACGCTGAACGACGCGATCCTCTCGCTCGATCGTCTGCCGGCGCTCCCCTCGACGAGCGTGCGCCTGGTCGCGATGCTCGCGAACGGCGGCGCGACCGCGGATCTCCGCGCCATCGAATCGGTCGTCCGGAGCGACGAGTCGGTCGCCGCCGCCGTGCTGAGGCTCGCGAACTCCGCGGCCTTCGCCGCGCCGGGCCGGACGTTCTCGCTCGGCGAGGCGATCCGCCGTCTCGGGACGCGCGCCCTCGCGCGGATCGCGCTCGAGACCCAGGTCTCCGGCCAACTCGCGAACGCGGGCGTCTCGTACGGACTGCGGCGCGGCGCACTCGCCGAAAGCGCGCTCGGTGGCGCGATCGCCGCCGACACGCTCGCCCGACGCAACGGCGTCGATCCGGAACTCGCCTTCGTCGCCGCCCTTCTCCGCGACATCGGCAAGCTCGCGATCGACGCGCTCGCCGGACCCGACGCCCTCGAGACGATCGCCGCGCAGGCGGACGCACGGCCGTTCCTCGCGTACGAGCGCGAGGCGTTCGGCGCCGATCACGCCGAACTCGGCGCGATCCTCTGCACACGCTGGGGACTCCCCGGCGAGATCGTCGACGCGGTGCGCGGACACCACGCGCCGCCGTCCGATCCACCGTCCCGGCTCGCCGATGTCGTCCATGCCGCCGACTGCGTCGCGCGCTGGGCCGGACTCGGTCTCGGCTGCGACGGACTCCTCTACCCCTTCGACGCCGGAGCGCGCGAGCGCCTCGGCACGACACGCGACGAACTCGAGGCGCTCGTCGCGGACGTCCACTCGGCCCTCGCACCCGCAGGCACGGGCCTGCCCAACCTCCGGAACGCCGCATGACCGCGTCGAACACAAATCCATCGCAGCTGCAGTGCCATGTCCTCATCGTCGACGACTCGCCCATCCTGCGCGCCGCGATCAAGAAGGTCGTGAAGCTCGCCGGCGTCGGCGAGGACCGCATCTTCGAGGCCGGGAACGGCGTCGAGGCGCTCGAGGTGCTCGAGACCGTCTGGATCGATCTCGTCCTCCTCGACCTCAACATGCCCGTCATGGACGGCGAGCAGTTCGCGTGCGAACTCCGCAAGCGCGACGATCTCAGGGACGTCGCCGTCGTCGTCGTCTCGACCGAGGCGAACCGCCAGCGGCTCGACCGCATGCGCGAGCTCGGCGTCGCGCACACCCTGCGCAAGCCCTTCGAACCGGAGGATCTCTGCCGCCTCATCGGCGAGGTGCTCGGCGTCAAGCCCGCGTGAACGACCGCATCGGAGGAACATCCATGAACAGCGACACCAACGACATCCGCAGCTCGCTCGACGGCGAGTCGCTCGCACGACTCTCGATCGAGGCGCTCGAGCGCACCGCCTTCGTGCTCGCGGACCCCTGCGACGAACCAGAACGCCTTCCGTCCGCCGAGGTCTTCGCGCAGATCGAGTTCCACGGCCCCGAGCACGGCGCGGTCGACCTCGCCGCCAGCCGCGGCTTCACGCGCAACCTCGCGTCGAGCATCCTCGGCTGCGATGCCGCCGAGGTCACGGACGCGCAGGGCGACGAGGCGCTGCGCGAGCTCGCCAACATCCTCGGCGGCTCCGTCATCTTCCGCCTCGGCGGGGAGCAGTGCGCGTTCTCGCTCGGCCTTCCCCGACTCGGTTCGACGGGCGAGGTCGGCCACGAGGCGTGCGTCCTCGACGCGGAGGGCGAGCGGCTCGAGGTCCGCTGCCACCACCGCCGCGCGGCCTGAGCGGCGTACCGCAGCACCGATCGTCGAACTCCCGCATGTGAAGGAACCGACCGATGCCCGAAGTCAAGTACACCGAATCCCGCAACGGCGATGCGAAGCCATCCGAGCGCCCGGGCGCCCGCACGGCGCGCGTCCTGATCGTCGACGACAGCGCGATCGTGCGCCAGGTCCTGCAGGCGCAGCTGTCGCGCCAGCCGGGCATCGAGGTCGTCGGCACGGCCGCCGATCCATTCGCCGCGCGCGAGAAGATCCTGCAGCTGAAGCCGGATTGCGTCGTCCTCGACATCGAGATGCCGCGGATGGACGGACTCACCTTCCTCAAGAAGCTGATGAAGTTCCACCCCGTTGCGACGATCGTGTGCAGTTCGGTCACGCCGAAGGGCTGCGCGCTCGCGGTCGAGTGCCTCGAGGCAGGCGCGCTCGAGGTGGTCTCGAAGCCGGGCGGCAGCTTCTCGGTGGGCGACGTCGCCAACCGCCTCGCGGAACTCATCCGAGCTTCGCTGCGCGCGCCGCTTCCGAGGGCGATTGCGAAGGCCGCGGCCGCGACGGACGGCTCGCTCGGGATGGATTCCGCAGCGGCGACCGCTGCCCCGACCTCGACCCCGATCTCGACCCCGATCTCGACCCCGATCTCGACCCCGACCTCGACCCCGACCTCGACCCCGATCTCGGGTTCGACTCCTACTTCAACCGCCCACGCTGCGATCGGCGTGCGCGTCGCGCCAAAGGCGCCCGTCGTGCGTGCGGGCCTCGGCGACAAACTCATCGCAATCGGTACTTCGACCGGTGGAACCGAAGCGCTGCGCACTGTTCTCTCGCAACTCCCGCGCGATGTGCCGCCGATTCTCATGGTGCAGCACATGCCGGAGGGATTCACGAGGGCGTTCGCCGACCGGCTGAACGGCCTTTGCCAGATCGAGGTCAAGGAAGCCGAGGACGGCGACGCGGTGATTCCCGGCCGCGCGCTGCTCGCGCCCGGCAACCGTCACATGCGGCTCGTGCGCGAATCCAGTGCGACGAGCGTCCTCGGCGCCGGACGCTGGATCGTGCGCGTCGCCGATGGTCCGCGCGTCCTCCGTCACAAGCCATCGGTCGAGGTCCTCTTCGAAAGCTGCGCGCAGTACGCGGGCGCGAAGGCGCTCGGCATCATCATGACCGGCATGGGCAACGACGGCGCCACCGGCCTCCTCTCGATGCGCAAGGCCGGCGCACTGACGGTCGGCCAGGACGAGGCGTCGTGCGTCGTCTACGGCATGCCGCGCGAGGCCGCGCTCTGCGGCGCCGTGCAGGTCGTGTCGCCGCTCGACCGGATCGCGAGGAACATCGTCGACTTCACGAACGGCGCGCTGACCGCGCAGGCGGCATAGGTGCCTGGCACCAACCGTGCACCAACCGCACACCGGACAGGCGTGTTCGGTACGTGCCGGGTGCAGCCGAAAGGCGATCCGACGCCCCTTGCGCAACTCGGATTCGACGTCCGTCCTCACGAACCAGGCACGAACCTGGCGGGCCAGGCACCACCGCGGTTGGTGCGCGGTTGGTGCCTGGCACGACCGGCCGAGAGCGCCTGGACAAGCGTCGTCTTCTCAACCTGTCGCGCACCTTCAAGAAGGACGACCGGGGTATCGCCAAGCGCGGCGTCGACGGCTCCAAGGGCATTCCGTGCGTGCATGCCGCGGGCCGAGCATGGAGTGGATGAAAATCCACCAGCTACTGGTTGATTTTCCGTCATCATGGTCGGCTGTCGCCGACGCCTCGTGCTTCGCGCTCGGCGGCCCGGTGCTTCGCCGCGCCTGCGAATCACGCCACGCGA
>JBIIYI010000217.1:0-5447 GCA_044346895.1 Phycisphaerales bacterium | reverse complement strand
CACGCCGCGATCCGCCACCGCGACCAGCACAACCCGGTGTCGCGGATGCTCGTCCTCGAGAACACGCACAACAAGGGCGGCGGCACGGTCTGGCCGATCGCGCAGTTCGCCTCGTGCGCCGCGGCCGGCCATGAGCGCGGACTGCACGTCCACATCGACGGTGCGCGCCTGATGAACGCCTGCGTCGCGCTCGGCGTCGCGCCGACCGCGTTCACGCGCGAGGTCGACAGCGTCTCGATCTGCTTCTCGAAGGGGCTCGGGGCACCCGTCGGAAGCGCGCTCGCGGGAAGCGCCGCGCTGATCGCGCGCGCGCGACGGTTCCGCAAGATGTTCGGCGGCGCGATGCGGCAGTCCGGGCTTCTCGCCGCCGCGTGCATCCACGCGCTCGACCATCATGTCGCGCGGCTCGCCGACGACCACGCGCACGCGCGGCGCCTCGCGCGGCTCGTCGCGGAAATCCCGGGACTTTCGCTCGAAGGGACGCCCGACTCGATCCCGACGAACATGGTGTTCTTCACCGTCGCGCCCGCGCTCGGATCGTCGCAGGAGTTCTGCGCGCGCCTCGCCCGGCACGGCGTCGCCGCGATCGGCATGGGCGCCTCGCGCGTGCGTCTCGTCACCCACCTCGACGTCGGCGCCGCCGACATCGACCGCGCGGGCGACGCGATCGCGCGCGCCGCGAAGGAAGGGCTCGCATGAGCGCCGCCAGCCTCCTCGCCGCCATCTTCGACCTCGACGGCACGCTCGTCGACAGCTACGACGCGCACTTCGAGGCCTGGCGGCTCGTCAGCGCGCGCCACGGCGTCGCGGTCACCGTCGACGACTACTACGCGCACTTCGGCCGGCGGAACGAGGATCTCCTCCGCGAGTGCTGGCTGCGCGCGGGACGCGGCGAACTCACGCGCGACGAGATCCACGCGCTCGACGAGGAGAAGGAATCGGCCTACCGCGAGATCGTGGCGGTGCGCTTCCCGATCATGGACGGCGCGCGCGAACTCGTCGCCGGCCTGCGCGCGGAGGGCTTCCGCACCGCGGTCGGTTCGTCGGGGCCGCCCCTCAACGTGCAGCGCGCGATCGACGGACTCGAACTCGTCGGCGCGTTCGATGCGATCGTCACCGGTCGCGACGTGAAGCGCTCGAAGCCGGATCCCGAGTGCTTCCTCCTCGCCGCATCCAAGGTCGGCGTCGATCCCGCGCGCTGCGTCGTCTTCGAGGACGCGCCCGCAGGAATCACGGCCGCGAAGGCCGCGGGCATGAAGTGCATCGCGGTCACGTCGAAGGGCCACACGCCCGAGCGGCAGAAGGACGCAGACCTCGTCGTCCCGAATGTGCGCTCGGTGACGATTTCCGCCGTGCGCGCGCTGGTCGCGCGGTAGACTCGCCGCCTCCCCGCGAAGGAGAAACCATGGATCCACGCTACACGCAGCTCGCCGATCTCCTCGTCCGCCACTCGACGAAACTCGCGAAGGGCGAGCACGTCCTGATCGAGGCGTTCGACATCCCGGTCGAGATGACGATCGCGCTCCTCCGCGCCGCGCGCAACGCGGGCGCGCATCCCCACGTCGCCGAGCGCTCCGGCCGCGTGATGGCCGAACTCTGGCGGAACGGCGACGACGCGGTCCGGACCTTCGGCGAGTACGACCTCGAGCGCATGAAGCGCATGCACGCGTACATCGGCCTCCGCGGCGGGCACAACGTGAGCGAGCAGACGATCTGCACGGGCGACGACATGAAGCGCGCCGCGCGGCTCTACCAGAAGCCCGTCCACTTCGAGCAGCGCGTCAACCGCACCAAGTGGTGCGTCCTCCGCTGGCCGAGCCCGTCGATGGCGCAGCTCGCGGGCAAGTCGACCGAGGCGTTCGAGGACTTCTACTTCAAGGTCTGCTGCGTCGACTACGCGAAGATGGACGCGGCGTGCGCCCCGCTCGCGGAGCGCATGCGCCGCACCGACCGCGTGCATATCAAGGGCCCGGGCGACACCGACCTCGCGTTCTCGATCAAGGGCGTGGGCGTCGTCCCCTGCTGCGGCGACAAGAACATCCCCGACGGCGAGTGCTTCACCGCGCCCGTGCGCGACAGCGTGAACGGCGTCCTCCACTACAACACGCCGACGGTCTACAACGGCCAGAGCTTCGAGAACATCCGCTTCGTCTTCCGGAACGGGAAGATCGTCGAGGCGACCTGCCAGGGCGACTCGAGGAAGCTCAACGAGATCCTCGACACCGACGAGGGCGCGCGCTACATCGGCGAGTTCGCGATCGGCTTCAATCCGCACATCACGCACGCGATGAAGGACATCCTCTTCGACGAGAAGATCGCGGGCTCGTTCCACTTCACGCCGGGCCGCTGCTACGAGGACACCGAGAACCACAACCGCAGCGAGATCCACTGGGATCTCGTGTGCATCCAGCGCGCGGACCACGGCGGCGGAACGATCTCGTTCGACGGCGAGGTGGTCCGCAAGGACGGGCTCTTCGTGCCGGCCGAACTGCAGGGTCTGAATCCCGACCGGCTCGGCTGAGACGCGCCGGAGCGACCGATCGCGCTTCCGCGTCGCGGTGCGCGTCCGCGTCCGCGTCCGCATCGGGAAACGACGTTGAAAGGAAAGCGCCCCGGTTTCGCCGGGGCGCCTTCCCAAAGGTGTCGTTCGTTTCGCGCCCCGGGAGTGGGAGTCGCAAGGACCCGAGTACAACTCGTGATTGCGCGCGGAGTTCGGCGCGGATTTCGGGCTCGATTTCGGGCTCGACTTCGGGCTCGACTTCGAGGCCGACGCCGCGCGAACACCCACGCGCATCGACGCGAGATCACGCGCGCGGCCGCGCCGCGAGATCGCGCACGAGCTGCACCGTCTCGGCGCCGCGACGCTCGTCGGTGCGGAAGATGCCGCGTCGCGCGAAGGTCGTCATGCGCGCGTCGTGCGAGCGGACGCCGCGCATCCGCATGCACATGTGCTCGCCCTCGACCATCACCACGGCACCCGCCGCGTCGAGATGCTCGACGAGCGCGTCCGCGATCTGGTCGGTCAGCCGCTCCTGCAGCTGCGGGCGCCGCGCGAAGACCTCGACCGTGCGCGCGAGCTTCGAGAGCCCGACGACGCGGCCGTTGCCCGGCACGTACGCCACGTGCGCCTGACCGTGGAACGGCAGGAGGTGGTGCTCGCACGTCGAGAAGAAGTTGATGTTCGTGACGGTGATGAGCTCGTCCGAACGCTGCTCGAACGTGCGCGCGAGATGCGTGGCCGCATCCTCGCGGAGCCCCCGGAACAGCTCCGCGTAGGCCTTGGCCACGCGCTTCGGCGTCTCGACGATGCCCTCGCGATCGGGATCCTCGCCGATCGCGATGAGGATCTCGCGCACCGCCCGCGCGATGCGCGGCTGGTCGACCTCGCCGAACGCGCGATGCGTGGCGCAGGAGGAGACGCCTCCGTTCCCGCCGCAGCAATCCGCATGGTCGTCCACCAGATCGTCGGCATGGTGGCCGGCGTGGTCGTGACGGGAGAGGTGCAGCGAGGACTGAGGGGCGATCATGAAACCTCCACGGGCATGAAGACAGCCGTGGCTGATCGCCGTCGGGGCGGGTTCGGATGCACCCCGCCGCCAAAGTTGTCGCCTCGTGCGGACGCGCACCCCCACGGCCGACCGCGCACGCGCGCGCACGCGCGCGCCGCGGTCACCGGCCCGTCAGGCGCCCCCCATGATTCCGCAGTGCTCCCGCAGTGCTTCCGCAGTGCTCCCACCTGCTCCCAGGACGGCCGGAACTCACTTGAACGCGTCGTCCGCGGCCTGCTCGAGCTTCTTGTTGTAGTCCTCGACCTTGTCCTCGAGCCGGTGCGCCGCCTCCATCGCCTTCCCATATGCGGACCTTGCGGGCGGTCGCGCAGCCTCGTCCCCGTCGGAACCGCCCGCGCTGGGCGTTGCCGCGGCGGGCGCCGCAACCGTCGGTTCCGGCTCGATCTCGGCGTCGCCCGTGTAGTCGCAACCCGCGGAGGCGAGGGTGAGCACGACCAACGCCCCCCATGCGGAGCGACGCAGTTCGGATGCGGGCGCGGATGCGACGTCGAACGATCGGCTTCGTGCCATGCGGTCCTCCTCGTTGCCTCGGCCGACCCGCGGCGCGGGCCCGTCGCGTTCGATGCTAGCATCCCGGCCCTTCCGCTCCAAGCAACCTCAGAAGGACACCATGCAGAAGAAGAACCTCCTCGCCGCGTTCAGCGGCCTCGCACTCTCCATCACCGCCGCCATGACCGCCACGACCTCCGCCCTCGGACAGACCGACTACACGTCGATTCCGCCGGATCCGGCCGAGGTCGAGCAGTCGCTCTCCTCGCTCAAGGTCGACCTCGCGAAGGCGATCGAACTCGCGGAAGCGGCCGTCGCCGGCTCGACCGCCGTCGACGCGCGCGCGATGCTCGCCGATCCGGTGAAGTACGAGATCACCGTGGCCGCCGGGGGCCTCGCGCGCAAGGTGATCGTCGATGGCGCCACCGGCGCCGTCAGCGCTCCCACCCTCACGATCGGCAGCGCCATCAAGGCGGCCCTCGCGAAGCACGACGGAACCGCCCGCATCGCCGAGTTCGACTTCAGCGCCCAGCCCGCGACCGCGATGGTCATGGTCTACAAGGGCGGCAAGGCGTTCGAGGTCATCGTGAACGCCAACGACGGCTCGATCATCTCCGACACCGAGAAGCCCCGCCTTCCGGGCGCCGCGTTCACCGCGGAAGTCCAGACGATGCCCGTCACGATGCCCGACGGCACCACGTCCAACCTCCAGTACGTCGATCTCGTCGAGGGAACGGGCGAGATGCCCGCCGGCCCGCAGGCGACGGTGAAGGTCCACTACAGCGGCTGGCTCGTCGATGGCACGAAGTTTGATTCGAGCGTCGACCGCGGACAGCCCGTCGAGTTCCCGCTCGGCGGCGTCATCAAGGGCTGGACCGAAGGCGTCGGCAGCATGAAGGTCGGTGGCAAGCGCAAGCTCATCATCCCCTACCAGCTCGCGTACGGCGAGCGCGGCCGCCAGGGCGCGATCCCGCCGAAGGCGACGCTGATCTTCGACGTCGAACTGCTCGGAATCCCGAGCCAGGGCACCGCTGCGCCGGGCGCCGCGCCGAAGCAGTAAGCGCGACGACACGCACGACGAACGACGAAACGGCCCCGCGCACGCGGGGCCGTTTCCATGTTCGATCCATGCGTCCATGCGGCCGACGCGCGATCATCCGCGGCCGGCGCGCGCCTCACGTCGACGCGACGCCCGCGTAGCGTGCCTCGATCGCGAGCACCTTCGCAAGACGCTTCTCGTGACGCGCCTCGCGCGTGTACTCCGCCGCGAGATACGCGCGCACCATCTCCGACGCGACCGCGGGGCCGACCGTGCGGCCGCCGAGGACGAGCACGTTCATCGCGTCGTGCTCGACGCCCTGGTGCGCCGAATACGTGTCGCTGCAGTTG
>JBIIYI010000216.1:0-5451 GCA_044346895.1 Phycisphaerales bacterium | reverse complement strand
GCTCGAGGACCTCGCGCTCGTCGACTGGCCCGAGATGACGCGCACGCTGCAGACCGAGTGGATCGGCCGCAGCGAAGGCGCCGAGATCCGCTTCGCGGTCGAGGGCGAGCGCGATCCGCTCACCGTCTTCACCACGCGTCCGGACACGATCTTCGGCGCGACCTACATGGTCGTCGCACCCGAGCACCCGCTCGTCGCGCGCGCGGTCGCGGGCGGCAACGCAGGACTCGCGAAGTACGTCGCGTGGGCGAAGAACCGCTCCGACATCGACCGCCAGGCGTCGAAGGAGAAGACGGGCTGCGCGACGGGCCTCTTCGCGATCAACCCCGCGACGGGCGCGCGCATCCCCGTGTGGACCGCCGACTACGTCCTCATGGGCTACGGCACCGGCGCGATCATGGCCGTGCCCGCGCACGACGAGCGCGACTTCGAGTTCGCGAAGGCGTTCAATCTCGCGATTGTGGAGGTCGTCGAGATCGACGGCACGCCCTTCACGGGCGAGGCTGCGACCGCAGGCGAAGGCCGCGCGGTCAACAGCGCGAACGCCGCGACGCTGTCGATCGACGGTCTCGCGACCGCCGCGGCGAAGAAGGCCGTCATCGCATGGCTCGAGCGGCAGGGGATCGGCGCGTTGCGCGTCAACTACCGCCTGCGCGACTGGCTCTTCTCGCGCCAGCGCTACTGGGGCGAGCCGTTCCCGATCGTCTTCGACGCCGACGGAAACCACTATCCCGTCGCCGCGTCGCAGCTGCCGCTCGTGCTGCCGCCGCTCGCCGACTATTCGCCCGTCGAGAGCGATACGCCGCAGCCGCCGCTTGCGAAGGCGCGCGATTGGACGCACACGACGGCCGGCGCCGCGGGCGTCGACCCCGCCCTGCTCGCGCCCGAGACGCCGGTCGTCCGCGAGACGAACACGATGCCCGGCTGGGCCGGCAGCTGCTGGTACTACCTGCGCTACTGCTCGTCGAAGGAATCGTCGCACTTCGTCTCGCCCGAGGCCGAGCGCTACTGGATGCTGTCGCGGCGGAAGTCGGCCGCGGCGATGCCCGCGCCGACCGCCTACGACGCCGCGACCTGCCATGCGGGCGGCGTCGACCTCTACGTCGGCGGCAGCGAGCACGCGGTGCTCCACTGCCTCTACGCGCGCTTCTGGCACAAGATCCTCTTCGATCTCGGCCACGTCTCGACGCCCGAACCGTTCGGCAGGCTCTTCCATCAGGGCCTCATCACGAGCTACGCGTTCCAGCGCGCCGACCGGTCGCTCGTGCCGACGGATCAGGTCTCGGAGGTGAAGGAGGGCGAGTTCGTCGAGACGGCGACGGGGCAGAAGGTGACGCAGATCGTCGCCAAGATGTCGAAGTCGCTGAAGAACGTCGTCAATCCCGACGACGTGATCGCCGACTACGGCGCCGACACCTTCCGTCTCTACGAGATGTACATGGGTCCGCTCGAGGCGTCGAAGCCGTGGAACACGCGCGACATCGTCGGCGTGTTCCGCTTCCTGCAGCGCGCGTGGCGCCTCGCTGTCGACGAGCAGACGGGCGAGGTGCTCGCCGCGGCGAACGCCGATGCGAAGATCGAGCGCCTGCTCCACCGCACGATCCACAAGGTCGGCGAGGACATCGAGAAGCTCTCGTTCAACACCGCGATCGCGGCGATGATCGAGCTCGTCAACGCGGCCACGCGGCCGACGGGACTCGCCGATCCGACGCAGGGCGGCATGACGCGCGACCAGCTCGGGCGCTTCGCGCGCATCCTCTGGCCGTTCGCGCCGCACTTTGCGGACGAACTCGGCGCGCGCCTCGGGCTGCATCCCGCGGGCGGCGCGGGCTTCTTCGAGAGTTCGTGGCCGAACTACGACCCGGCGATGCTCGTCGACGACGAGATCGAGATGCCCGTCCAGATCCAGGGCAAGATCAAGGCGCGGCTCATGATCCCGACGAAGGCGGACGCCGCCGCCGTCGAGGCGCTCGCGCTCGCGCACCCGGATGTCGTCGCCGCGATCGCCGGCCGCGCGGTGAAGAAGGTCGTCGTCGTCCCGGGCCGCATGGTGAACATCGTCGTGTGAGGCGACTTGATCGAAACCGAGCTGGTTTCGGCCGTGTACGCTGCATCCGTGCAGGGGATCCACGTCGATGATCTCGCGTTTCCGCGTCCGGAATCGGCGATTGCCGGGAGTGGCGGACCGGTTCGAGCGGACGTGCGGGCGGAACGCGCGTGCGCACTTCCCGGCGGTCGCGTGCGCGCCGGCCTCCGCGCCGTCCTCCACGCGCGCCTCCGCGCAGTCCTCCACGCGCGCCTGCGCGCAGTCCTCCACGCGCGCCTCCGCGCAGTCCTCCACGCGCGCACCGACGCACTTCTGCGCGGGTGCGTCCTCGCGCGCATCCTCGCGTGCTTCCTCGCGCGCATCCGCGCGTGCATCCGCGTGTGCATCCTCGCATCGGTCTCGCTCGTCCTCGCCGCCTGCGCGCCCGACACCTGCAACCTCGATCGCGTGGGCGTACCGGTCCGCTTCGCGGACGTCCGCGAGACCGCCGCGTGGACGCCCGACTTCGACCCGTCGTGGTGGGGGCCGATCGATCGTGCGTATTCCGACTACGACGCCGAAGTCGAGCGCGTGACGCGCAGGACGTGGGAGCCATGCATCCAGGCGCTCCGCGAGAGCGAGCAGACGGGCTTTCCCACGGAACCGCGCGCCGCGCGCGCGATGTGGGCGACGCACCTGCGCGTGCGGCGCGAGCTTGGCGACGCGGAGAACGCGCTCGCGACCGCGCTTTCCGAATCGCTTCCGCCGGCGGCCGCGCCGTTCATCGAGCTCCTGCGCGCGCGCGCGGCGTTCTGGCGCGCGAGCGCCGTGTGGACCGGACCCGCGCAGCGCATGCCCGGTCCGCTCGAGGTGCTCGCCCTCACCGGCCCGCCCGTCGCCGACGCGGCGCTCGTGCGCGCGGCCACCGACGCCTACGCGCGGCTCGCCGCGGTCGCGGCGCGCGCCGCGGAGGAACGGTTCGAGGCCTACATCGAGTTCTGCGAGGAGATCGGGCCTGCGGAGGCCGAGCGGCTCGCGCTTGAGAAGGCGATGCCGCCCGAACGCGCGCAGGGCGATCCGCCTGAGCGCATCCGCGAGCGCGAGGAGGCCGAGGCTCGGCTCGGCGAGGCGTTGGCGCGCGTCGATCGCATCCGCTCGCGGCTCGACCGCGTCGCGCGGCGCGAGGCCGACGAGAAGTGCCGCCTCGCGATCCTGCGCGAGGGGCGCGCGTTCGCCGTGGCGATCGCCGATCCCGAGCGGCAGCTCGACGTCCTCGACCGGTTCGACGCGTTCCTCCACGCAGGCGTGCGCAGCCACCAGTCGCTGCGCGCGCTGCGCGACGTCTCGCTGCGCGCCGCCGGGCGGAAGTTCGCGGATGCCGAGGCGAGGAACGCGGCGGAGACCAGGATCAAGCGCGCGTTCGAGGCGTACTTCGAGGCGGAGAAGCCGCTGCGCGCGCGGCTGGCGGGCAGTTCGGCGGCCGACCGTGAGCATGCCTACCGCAAGCTGACGGAACTGATCGGTCCCCTCTACGCCGAGATCGCGGGGGCGACCGGCGTGCAGGGCGATGCGCTCGATCTCGCGTCGATCGGCGTCTCGGCGGGCCGCGGATCGGCGGACGACGCGGCGCTCGCCGCGATCGGTCCGGCGTCGGAAGAGCGGCCGCCGGAGCCGGAGGCGGTCGACGACGGCCTCGTCTCGGCCCGCTCGCGCGAACTCGCGATCCTCAGCGGTACGGCGCTTTCGCCGCGCGTGATCGCGACGCTCGTCGGTGAACTCGCGCTCGGCGTCGTCCACGCGCAGGAGATCGGTCGCCTGCGCGCGGAGGAGGTCGCGGGCCTGAGCGAACAGTCGAGGGGAATCGTGGGGTCGCTGCGCGCGGAGTTCGATCGGATCGGCGCCGACGCGGCGCAGGATGGGCGTGCGCGCGCACGGGGGATCATGCGCGAGACGCGCGCGGCCACCGGCCGTCTGCGCGCATCCGACGCCGCCGCCAATGCCCGCGTCGTCGCGGCGATCTCGGCGCGCTCGGGAGTCGGCCTCGACGATCCGCGCTTCGCGCGCGCAGGGCTCGAGCTCGAACTCCTCTCGATCATCGGCGCTTCGGGCCGATCGAGCGCGGCCGAGGGTGTGGGCGGCGTCGTCGCCGACGCGGTCCTGAGCCCGTTCGAGATCATCCGCACGATGGACGCCGGCCCGGAGGAGCGCGACGCCGCGCTCGCGATCGCATTCGGCTTCGCCGACGAACTGCGCGCGAGCCACGCCGAGGCGGCCGAGCGCATGTTCCGGAACACCGAGCTGCTGGTGGCGCGCCTCCTCGACGCGCAGGCCGCGGGAGGCCGTCCCGAGGACGCGTGGCGACCCGTCGCGGGCGGCACGCGGGGCATCGCGGTGCGACGCGCGATCGCTGCGGAGATCGCGCGCGTCCTCGGCGTCGAGGTCGAGCGCGCGTACCACGAGCGCTGGCGCGAGCTCGCGCAGCCGGGGATGACGCCGCCCCGCGCGCCCGCGATCGCGCGTCTCGCGCGCTTCGCGGAGGGCGTCGGCATGGACGGTGCCGAACGCGCCGCGACGGCGGCGCTGCGGCAGGAGATCGACGCCGTCCTGCTCGCGTCGGCCGACGCGCGCGAGTCCGCCCTGCGCGCGCTGCATGCCTGGCGCGTGGGCATCGTCTCGCTCGGTGATGTCGACGACGCGTCGGACTGGGCCGGAGTCGCGCGGTATTCGGGCGAAGGCGCCTTCCTGCGCGGGCGCGTCCACGACGTCGACGACCGCGCGATCGCGCGCTGCGAGATGCTGCTCGCGCTCGATGCGTCCGCACGCGGGTCGATCCTCGCGGCCGAGACGCGCGACGCGCTTCGCGAGGGGCGGCTCGAACTGCCCGCGCGGCTCACGCCGTACTTCCCGAAGGATTGAACGCGCGCCGCGAGCGACGGCCGTTCCGTACACTGGCCTCATGGCCCGCGAACACAAGCCGATCCAGATCGGACTTCCGAGCGAGGCGGCGTGGCGCATGGACCACGTCGCGCCGACGTGCTACGTCGCGTTCCTCGAGGGCGACGGACTGCCCGACCCCGGCGATGCGTTCATCGCGGCAGGCGAGGCGTTCGGCGTCGCGCCGCAGGCGGTCAAGCCGCTCCCGATCGAGGACGACGACGTGGCGTGGGCCTTCGAATGCCGGATTCCGGGCCGCGGCGAGCCCGTCGTCCTCTGGTGCGAGCGGGTGGACCCGCCGCAACTGGCCGATCTCCAGTGCCCGGAGGCGCGCTGGTCGATCCTCATCGAGTCGATCCTCGAGCAGGGTTCACCGGTCGACGATGCCGCGATGCTCGCGGCGACGGTCGCGCGCGCGGGCGGCGCCCGCACGCGGGCCCTGCTGAGTCCCGATCTTGGAGAGATCTTCGCGCGCGAGGAGATCGCGCGGC
>JBIIYI010000215.1:0-5474 GCA_044346895.1 Phycisphaerales bacterium | reverse complement strand
GTCGCGCCTTCTGGGGTACGACCCGGGCCAACATCAACAACTGCATCAAGGGCGTCACCGAGGGCTACTCGGAGAAGCTCGAGGTGGTGGGCGTCGGCTACAGCGTGAAGGTCGCGGGCAAGAACCTCGATCTCAAGCTCGGCTACGCGAACGTCATCTCGCTGCCGATCCCCGCCGGCGTCAAGGTCGACATCGCGACCGAGGGCGGCATCTTCGTGACCATCAGCGGCGCCGACCGGCAGCGCGTGGGCGAGTTCGCCGCCGCGATCCGCTCGAAGCGCAAGCCGGAGCCGTACAACGGCAAGGGCATCAAGTACTTCGGCGAGGCCATCATCCGCAAGCAGGGCAAGGCGACCGGCGGCTGATTCCGCGTCGCGCCGCGCGGCACGCCCGCGACGCGACGTTCGGATGAATCCGAGAGCGCAAGCAGCCGTTTGGCAGACAACAAGGCAGAACACCATGAACCGCCAGATCATCAAGAACGTCCGCCGCACCCGCCGCAAGCAGGGGATCCGCAAGCAGGTCTTCGGCATGCCGGATCGTCCGCGTCTCTCGGTGTACCGCTCCCTCAACCACGTCTACGCGCAGGTGATCGACGACCTGACGGGCAAGACCGTCGTGTCGGCCTCGACCCGCGACAAGGGCTTCTCGGACAAGGGCGCCAAGATCGCCGAGGCGACCGCCGTCGGCAAGCTCGTCGCGCAGCGCGCGAAGGAGAAGGGCGTCAGCAAGGTCGTCTTCGACCGCAACGGATACCTCTATCACGGCCGCATCAAGGCGCTCGCCGACGGCGCGCGCGAGGGCGGCCTGCAGTTCTGAGGCATCCGCTTCAGGACCGACATCGGAAGTGACTTCGACAGAAACCGCATGCAGCATCCGCGGAACCTCCGCGGAGAATGACTCTGGAACCTCCCATGGCAGAATTCATCAGCAAGGATTCCTCCTCCGAGTCGACGACCGTCGGCGTCTACCGCACCTCGTCGACCGTGGCCGGCGGCCGCCGGTTCTCGTTCTCCGCGATGGTCGTCGTCGGTGACCGCAACGGTCGCGCCGGCGTCGGCTACGCGAAGTCGAACCAGGTGCCGACGAGCATCGAGAAGGCGCAGAAGGAAGCCTCCCGCAAGATGAGCGGGTTCCAGATGCAGGGGAAGACGATCCCCCACATGGTCATCGGCCGCTTCGGCGCAACGACCGTGAAGCTCATGCCCGCCGCGCCCGGTACGGGCGTCATCGCCGGCGCCGCGGTGCGCGCGGTGCTCGACATGATCGGCGTGCAGGACTGCCTGACGAAGGTCTACGGCTCGAGCAACCCGAAGAACGTGGTCAAGGCCACGATGGAGGCTCTCGCCACGCTCCGCACGCGCGAGCAGGTCGAGGCGCTCCGCGGCGTGTCGATCCCGGCGACGTCGGTCGAAGAGGCGATCAAGCGCGGCGCGGCGTTCATGCCGAGCGCGAAGAGCGGTGAGAAGATGGCCGCTCCCAAGAACACCGTCGGCGAGGGCGAGCGTCGTGGTGGCCGCGGCGGCCGTGGCGGACCCCGCGGTCCGCGTCGCGACGGTGGCGGATTCGGTGGTGGCTTCGGCGGCGGCTCGTCTGCCGGCGCGGCCCCGTCGGCTCCGGCTCCGGCTCCGGCGTCGGGCGACGCGCCCGCTCCCGAGGCGGGTGCGTGAATCCGGCTCGGGCAGAGCGGCGCCAAGTGGCGACCGGCTGCTGCCCGGGACGGTTCGATGGAATGTGACGGATCCGGTCGATCCGGAATCCGAGTGCAGTGCGAGCCACGATCGACGGGAGGCACCCGATCGACCGGACCTCGAGCGACAGACGACGAAGTGAACTCCTGGCGGCCCGGCCGCCGTTCGAAAGAGCCCAGCCATGATGATCCACGACATCACCGCCAAGGTCGGCCCGCACAAGAAGCGCAAGCGCGTCGGTCGCGGCGAAGGAAGCGGCCACGGCGGCACCTCGACCCGCGGTCACAAGGGTGCGAAGAGCCGCGCCGGTTGGAACAGCCGGCCGTCGTACGCGGGTGGCGCCACGCCGTTCGCGCGTCGCTTCCCGAAGCGCGGCTTCTCGAACGCGGGCTTCCGCACCGAGTACTACGTCACCAACGTGCGCGACCTCGATAAGAACTTCGACGCGGGCGCGACGGTGGACATCGACACCCTGGTCAAGCTCGGCCTCGTGCCGAACGCGAAGCTCGGTCTCAAGGTGCTCGGCGCCGGCGAGATCAAGAAGAAGCTCAACGTCGTCGCCGCCGCCTTCAGCGCGAGCGCGAAGGCGAAGATCGAGGCCGCCGGTGGTTCGTGCGCCGAGGCCCCCAGCAAGTCGGCGAGTAAGTCGGCGAGCAAGTCGGCTGGCGCGTCCGCGAAGAAGTCCGACAAGTCCGAATGACGTTCGATCCGCCGCGGCCCGCGCGCGGCGCGGGTCGGGGCATCGGCCCTCGGGCAACGGGGGGCCGCGTTCCCGACGGGGCCTTGAGGAAGACGCTCGCAGTTCGTGCGGGGTCTCCCGAGTGTCCGAAGAGCTGAACCGATGCTGCAAGCATTCGCCAACATCTTCAAGATCCCCGACCTCCGCCGGCGCGTGCTGTTCACGCTGGGGATGATCGCGATCTACCGGATCGGCTTCCACATCCCGCTCGTCGGCGTGGACCAGTCCGCGCTGAAGGAACTCGCGGACAACGCGACGAAGGAAGGCGACGTCGGCGGCTTCGGCCGCGTGGTCGAGTACGCGTCGATCTTCTCGGGCGGCAGCCTGGCGCAGTCGACCATCTTCGGCCTCGGCATCATGCCGTACATCACGGCGTCGATCATCTTCCAGCTCCTGACGACGGTCTGGAAGCCGCTCCAGGAACTGAAGAAGGACGGCACGTCCGGCCAGACCAAGATCAACGAGTACACGCGCTACGCCACCGTCGGCCTCTGCTTCATCCAGGGCATGATGTGGCTCGGCTACATGCGCACGCAGGGGCTGGTCGCACCCGGGATCGAGAGCGAGCCGGGCGGCCTGCTGATCTTCTACACCGCGGGCATCGCCGGCCTCACGGCAGGCAGCCTCTTCCTGATGTGGCTTGGCGAGCAGATCGACAAGTACGGCATCGGCAACGGCATCTCGCTGATCCTCACCGCGGGCATCCTCTCGCGCATGCCGGCCGCCGTGCAGTGGGTCTACGACAGCTTCGGCTGGTCGATCCAGGGCGATACCGCGCTGACGCCGATCGGCCTGCTCCTCCTCCTCGGCGGTTTCGTGTTCGTGGTCGCGGGAGCGGTGCTCATCACCGTCGCCCAGCGCCGGATCCCGATCCAGCAGGCGAAGCACACCCGCGGCCGCAAGGTCTACGGCGGTCAGCGGCAGTACCTGCCGCTGCGCATCAACCACGCCGGCGTCATGCCGATCGTGTTCGCGAGCTCGCTCATGATCTTCCCGTCGAGCATCTTCGGATGGCTCTCGACGCGCGCCCGCGACGGCAACTGGGGCGAGGGTTGGGAGAGCTTCACCAGCTTCCTCGCCATCAACACGCAGATCGGCCAGTTCCCGTACGTGTTCATCGAGATCGCGATGATCTTCTTCTTCAGCTACTTCTGGACCACCGTCCAGTTCAGCCCGGAGGAGATGTCGAAGCAGCTCAAGCAGAACGGCGCGTTCATTCCGGGCTACCGCCCCGGCCCGCGCACCGCCGAGTACCTCGAGACCGTGATGGAGCGCATCACCTACGTCGGCGCCGGGTTCCTCTCGGTGATCGCGGTGCTTCCGACCGTCATCAGCTCGAACATGGGCATCCCGCCCGACGTGTCGCAGTTCCTCGGCGGCACGGGCCTCCTCATCGTGGTGAGCGTCGGCCTCGACCTCATCCAGCGCATCGAGGCCAACCTCCTCATGCGCAACTACTCGGGCTTCCTCGCCCAGGGCGCGAACGATTCGAAGGCTCCGCGCATCCGGAGCAGGACGGGTTGAGAATGGCGGTTGCACCGACCATCTCCCCGATCCAGCAGCCGAGCCAGCAGCCGAGCCGGCAGGCAGGCGCCACCCTCCCCCGGGAGGGTTCGGTGCTTCCGGGGCGGTCCGTTGCTGCGACGGGTTCGACCAAGCGGCATCGGCTTGCGCCGCGTGACGCTCGTCGCATCGAACTCCGCTCGGAGTCGGACATCGAAGGTCTCGCCCGTGCGGGCCGGCTCGCGGCGGCGGTCCTCGCCGAAGCGCGCGCCGCGTGCGTCGCGGGCGCTTCGACCGGGTCGATCGAGGGACGCATCCGCGCGGCGATCCTCGCGGGCGGCGGCGAACCGCTCTTCCTCGGCTATCGCGGCAGTGCGGCGGCGCGCCCGGCGTTCCCCGCGTCCGCGTGCATCAGCGTGAACGAGGAACTCGTGCACGGCGTGCCGGGCTCCCGCGTGGTCCGCGACGGCGATCTCGTCTCGATCGATGTCGGCGTGCGCCTCGACGGATGGTGCGCCGACAGCGCGATCACCGTCGGCGTCGGCGACGTCGACGCGGATCGCCGCGCGCTCGTCGCGTGCGCCGAGGAGATGCTCGATCGCGCGATCTCGCTCGCGCGGCCTGGCGTGCGCTGGAGTTCGGTCGCGCGCGAGATCGAGCGCATCGCCGACCTCGCGGGCTTCGCGATCGCGGTCGATTTCGTCGGGCACGGCATCGGCCGCGAGCTGCACGAACCACCGCAGGTTCCGTGCAGCGTCGACCGGAACTTCCTCGAGCGCGGCGACTTCACGCTGCGTCCGGGCATGGTGCTGGCGATCGAGCCGATGGTGGTCCTCGCGCGTCCGCAGCGCGCCGCGAGCGGCGAGCGCGCGGGTGAACTGATCGCCCCGGCATGCACGCTCGCCGACGATGGATGGACGGTCGTGGTCGATTCGGGCGCGGCAAGTTGCCACGTCGAGCACACCGTGGTCGTCACGCGCGACGGCGCGCGCATCCTGACGGCCGAACGACACGAGTTGGATTCCCGAGCGCGGGACGAAGGCGGACTGCGCCGCGCGGGCTGAACGCCACGGCTGAACGCCACGGACATGAGATGCGCGGCCAGGCGACCCCGGCCGCGCGAGCAAAGGATCGAGCACGACAGACCAAACCGAAAGCCCCAGCAACGATGGCCAAGGAAGACAAGATCACCCTCGATGCCGAAGTCACGGAAGCGCTGCCGGACGCGATGTTCCGCGTTCGTCTCCAGAACGATCAGGAGATCATCGCGTACGTGAGCGGCAAGATGCGGAAGTTCTTCATCCGCATCCTGCCCGGCGACCGGGTGACCGTCGAGATGAGCCCCTACGACATGACGAAGGGGCGGATCATCTACCGGTTCTGAGTCGCGGTCGCTGGCAGGCGCGTCGAGATCGAGACGCGTGCTGGTCCGACACGAGTCGTGAACAGACGGAACGTCAGACGAGAGACATCGGTCACGCCCGAGAACATGTCGGGCACGCAGAGAACACGCAGCAGGTACTGGATCGCCAGTACGGAGA
>JBIIYI010000214.1:0-5487 GCA_044346895.1 Phycisphaerales bacterium | reverse complement strand
TCGAAGGCGGCGGCGTGGGTCGGCGACCGTCCTCGCCCCGCGCGTCTCCCGCCTTCGACGATGCGCCGGGCCCGACTTACGATGCGGCCTTCCGGTCCGCCACGATGATCAAGTACCTCGGCTCGAAGCGTGTCCTCCTCGACGTCCTCGGCGACGTCATGGCCCGCGTCGCGCCCGGCGGACACGTGCTCGACCTCTTCTCGGGCACCTCGCGCGTCGGGCATGCGCTCAAGCGGCGCGGCCACCGCGTGACCGCGAACGACCACAACGCCTACGCCCACGCGCTCGCGCGCTGCTACGTCGAGGCGGATCTCGACGACGTGCGCGACGATGCCGAGCGCATCCTCGCCGAACTCAACCGGCTCGAGGGTCGGCCGGGCTACTTCACCGAGACCTTCTGCGTGCGGTCGCGCTTCGTCCAGCCGAAGAACGGCGCGCGCATCGATGCGATCCGCGAGGCGATCGCGGCGATGCGGCTGGCGCCCGCGCTCGAGTCCGTCGTGCTCGTGTCGCTGATGGAGGCCGCGGATCGCGTCGACTCGACGACCGGCGTCCAGATGGCGTACCTCAAGAACTGGGCGCCGCGTTCGTTCAACGACCTCGAACTCCGCATGCCGGACGTCCTTCCGGCGGGTCCGGGCGGCCGCTGCGCCGCGCACTGCATGGACGCCCTCGACGCGGCCCGCGCGCTCGACGCCGACGTCGCCTACGTCGATCCGCCGTACAACCAGCACTCGTACCTCGGCAACTACCACGTCTGGGAGTCGCTCGTCCGATGGGACAAGCCCGAGGTCTTCGGCGTCGCGTGCAAGCGCGTCGACGTGCGCGAGCGGCAGAGCGTGTTCAACTCGCGTCCGCGCTTCCGACCCGCGCTCGAGGAGCTCCTCGCCGCGATCCGCGCGCCGGTGATCGTCCTCTCCCTGAGCAACGAGGGATACGTCTCGCGCGAGGAGCTCGAGGAGATGCTCGGTGCGCTCGGCGGTCGCCGCTCGACGCTCGAGACGATCGAGGTCGACTACAAGCGGTACGTCGGCGCGCGGATCGGCATCCACAATCCGCGGGGCGAGAAGGTGGGGACGGTCGGCCATCTCCGCAACAAGGAACACCTCTTCATCCTCACGCGCGAGGGCGGTGACGCGCGTGGGCGCTCGCGGCGGCGTGGGCGCCGTACTTCGCCCCAGGGCATCGAGCGAGGGGGAGCCGGCACGCGTGGGACGAATGGGGCGAGCGAAGCCCGCGCCGTCGCCACATAGGCGCCGAACTCGGTTCCGCGATTGGTCGGCCGCCGGCGTGCCGACGAGCGCGCGGCGCGCTGCCGACTTTCGGAATCTCGGTGCGACGCCGCGTCTGGCACGGTCTCGTCATGCGTCGACGGGCAAGCCTCCATCGCTTCGGCGATCTCTCTCGCGTCTTACAAGGGTGGACCGATGAGAGCGACCCGGTCATCTTCACGCGAACCTCCAAACTGGTTGGAGGCCGGAGTGTCCCAGACAACTCGCAGTCGATTCGGCACAGGAATCAGCGGGAAGACCAGCGAGTCCGTTGCGAAGCTCTCGTGGCGGTCGCGTGGGTATCGTCCCCTCAAAATCGCCAGACGACGCGCAGCGACCCGATGACGGTCGGATCGTCGACGCCGCTGTTTGCGGACGGCATGAGAATCTGCGTGTCGAGCGAGACTTGCACGCTGCCCGTGACCTGCATGCGGTAGTAACTCTCGAGGAGAACTTGGTCTTCGAGCGTGGAATCGGCTGGTTGGCTCCACGCGATGGCGGTACCGAAGCCATCGCCGTGACGGCCGAAGCAGTCGTCGAGCGTTATTCCGAGTGCGACTTCGTTTTGAGCGCTCGAGGCGACGTCTTCATCGGCCCATGTCCACTGCGACCACACTCCGATACCACTCAGAACGAGCGACTGCGCGACGAGTCCGTAGGCGTTGCCCCAGAGTCCGGGTGTCGCAATGCCTTTCGCGGTGTCCTCGTTGGCGTTGGTGCCGCACCAAGCGAAGCTCACGCGCGTTGGTAGACCCGAAAGCTCGGCCAACAGCCCGACTTCCGATGCAATCGCGTAGCCGTTCCCAAAGTTCGCGTCGATCCACGGATCTTGCGTTCCGCCGGCGTCTATGACGCTGGCATTCACAAAGAGCCACGATGCCGGCAGCGACGCGAACGAAACACCAAGCGAGTGATCTTGAAACGAGACGGGCCACACGTCGTTGCCAACAAAGGGCTGCGAGAGATACTGTCGCGTTTCGTCGCTCGAGAAGATGTTGTTCATGATCACGTCGTTCATGCTGACTTTGCCAGCCATGACAAGCGCGCGATCGTCGAAGAAACTCTGTGCGTAGTAGAGGCGGGGAAGGCACGTTGGATGACTGCTCGCGATCTCATCGAGATTGGAGATCGATCCGACGTCGCGTTCCATCGTCTGCGTTGCATTGGGCCAGATTTCGTTGTCGCGAAACTGCATGGTGACGCGCCCCATGCCTTCGCCTTCGACGCGGAAGAGCAGTGCATCGACGCGGGCGTTGAAGCGCGCCGCGCCCGCCGTCGAACGCTGATCGGGAAGTGCATCGCTCGCCGCTTGCCACAACAAGGCCTCGTAGAGATCGGTGCGGATGCCTGCTTCGTCACGCGCAGCCGTGAGCACATTGCGCACGGGATTGACGACGAAGAAAAGCGGGTCGGGAAATGCGCCCGTCGCAAGCGGGCTCTGGATCGGCGAGGGTCGATCGCGCCAGAGGGAGAATGGCTCCGCGGTGCGAGCCGCGTCCCGAGTGCCAAACATCCCCTGAATCCCTGGCATGACATCCATGCCGATGCATGGCCGCGCGAGGTCAAACCACCGCGCTGCAGAGCCCGCGGTCGGTTGCGTTCGAATGGTCTCATGCACCTGCTGCAGGAGGAACGGGTTGCCGCCTTCGGCGTATAGGGACGAGCCGGTCGCAGCGACGATGCCACTCGCGCTGACCCACCCAAACGAGCGGATCAACGCAGGAAGACCGCGAAGACCGAAGCCGAGCCGAGGAGATGGATATCGAACGGGCAACTCGAACACTGTACAGGCCGAGTGGGTCGAGTAAAGGTGCGTCGGACGGTGCGAACGACGACGCGAACTTGTCAGAAATGCACTCACGAAGTCGCGCGAAAAGCGTTGATACTCACGCTGTGCGCTCTTCCATGGCCGAGGCGGGCGAAGGGCCGCTCGGGGGGTCCGAAGCGCACTTGGCAGCAACGCACGGAAGAGCGTGCGGATTTTGAGCGCGATGCAGCAGTCCGTAAACTCAACCTCCGATGCAGTTTCTGTACCGCATCAAGTTCCTGAGACAAGTTGAGGTCGGTATTCACGCGGCCTCCCCGAGGAGGAGGCGTCGGTGCGCTGCGGGCGTTCGGTAGCCGATCCGCCCGATGATCCAGTGGTTGTTGAAGCGGCGGGCGAAGTCGCGGAGCGCCCGATTGAGTTCGGCGACGGTCCGGAATCGCTGCAGCCAGAGCAGCTGCTCCTTCAGCGCGCGGATGAATCGCTCGACGCAGCCGTTGCCTTCGGGCTGGCGGACGAAGGACGGGCTCGACTCGATGCCGAGGGTCTTGAGCTCGTCCTGGAAGGCATGCGAGATGAACTGGATACCGTGGTCGTGGCGGAGCTTGGCGTCCTTCGCGATCTTGTCCTCGTAGCGTCCCTTCGCGGAGTGGACTGCCTCGCTCAGGCACTCGACCGCCTCGAATCGCGTGCCGCGCCGCGCGGCGCGCACCCCGAGGCACTCGCCCGTGCAGTCGTCGACGACCACGAAGACCGCGGCGTCTCCCGCGCCGGTGAGGCACCCCGTGGCGTCGATGGCCCACATCTCGTCGGGCTTCGCGATCGTGATCGTGCGGTCGTGCGTCTCGGGCCCGCGCACGCCGGTCGGTCGGTCCTGGGCGAGGATGCCGTGCTCGCGCATGATCCTGAGCACGCGGCGCATCGAGGTGCGGACGCCGTGCCCGTGGCGCAGCCGCGCCCAGACCTTGCGGTCGCCTTCGCCGACGAAGAGGTTCGAGGCGAGGACGGAGCGGATCCCGGCGAGAAGCTCGTCGTCGGAGAGGAAGGCCTTCGGGCCGCGCTTGGCGGGGATCCTTGGCGCGGCGTCCGTCTGCGCCTTGTGGCGCTGGACGGTGGCGCAGGAGAGCCGCCACGCTCGGCAGACGCGCAGGATGCCGTAGGGCTTCATCGCGGAGGGTGACATCGCCTGGCTCAGAGCGACGGCCTCCGCGGCGGAGGGCGGAGGCCGTCCTCCAGGATCTCGATCTTCTTCTCGAGGAGCTCGATCTGCATGGCCTGGTCGCCGACCTTGGCCCCATCAACTGAAAGTGATTGGGTCGTGGATGAAGCCGTCGCGGTGGTCGGGCTCGCGGGACTGGAGCCCGGCCTGCATGCCTGCGAGGGCCTCGTCACGCCACAGTACTTCAGACTTGGGCGAGCTTGCCGGGAGTGACGCCGAGCTCTCGGCTGAGGAGGTCGAGCGTCTCGCCGCGGAAGATGCGGAGGACGACCTCGGTCTTGCGGCGGCTGGAGCAACGGCCGCGGTCGGAGGCATGGTCGGATCGTTCGCCTTCGTCGGTTCCGCTCGCGCTCCGCGCTCGCTTCGCCGACGAAGGCGTCTTATGCCGTGGCTTCATCATGGCGTCGTGCATTGTGCCCTCGAGTCCCAGATGGGTGTCTTCAGGAAACGGTGCAGCGCGCCCCAGCCATCAACTCGCCGACGGCAGAATTCGCCCGAACGTCCGACACGAACGCGATTCCGCGGCATACTCCGAGGATGAACTTCGAGTCTTTGAACGCATTCGTTTTGTCAACCTCGCGTGTTGGAACTTGGCGAGCACCGCTTGTCCGAACCGTATGTGCGGCGTCGATCGTCACCGCCCTTGTCGCCACAGACACAACCTTCGGGCAATCGCAGTCGGAGGAGGCTCAGGAACGCGTGACGGAAGCTCTCACGATCGAGCGCGCGAACTCGATGGATCGCGCGCCCGCGCAATCTGCATCACCTGCATCACCCGCGTCACCTGCATCGGCGCAAACGAAACTCCTCTCGCCGACTTCACGCGCCGGAGCAACGACGCCTTACAACATCCTCTTCGTCATTCTCGATGACGTCGGCAGTGATCAACTTTCGCTGACGAATCCCTCGGGCGTCGGGCTCCCGAACACTCCAACGATCAACGCGATCGCGGCGCAAGGTGTGAACTTCACCGACTGTTGGTCGATGCCTGAATGTTCGCCAAGCCGTGTGTCCTTCTTCACGGGGCGATTCCCTGGGCGAACGGGCGTTGGCTCGCCGCTGACACAAGAAACGCTCGCGCAGTCGCAATGCTCGCCCTATGAAACGACGACCCCGCGTGTCCTCGACACGGCTGGCTATCGCTCAGCGTTGTTCGGCAAATTCCATCTCGCGCAGAATGAGTTCAACCCGTATGGCATCGGCGCTCCTGCGTCGGTTGGTTTCACGCGATT
>JBIIYI010000213.1:0-5500 GCA_044346895.1 Phycisphaerales bacterium | reverse complement strand
GCGAGCATCCCTGATCCGACGGACGTCGTGGCGCCGGTCGCGACTGGGCGATGGGGCGAATGGGCGACGGGGCGAATGGGCGATGGGGCGACTCGGCCGTGAGTCGAGCAGCGCCGATCGTCAGGTCGAGGCGAGGACGACGACGTCGTCGTACGCGCCGCGGATGCGCGCGGTCTGCACGATGGTCATGCCGCAGGCCCGGATCTGCCGCACGAGTTCCTCCTCGCGGTATTCGTCGAGGTGGTAGACCGGATCGTTGCGGTGACCGTACTTCCACGCGGGCGTCGCGAAGAGCACCCGTCCGCCGGGGATCACCGCTCGGCGCAGTTCGGCGAGCGCGCGCACGGGGTTGCGCAGGTGCTCGATCACGTCGAGGACGAGCGCGCCGCGCGCGGAGCTGTCGGGGAAAGGCAGCGATTCCGCGGAGCCCTGCATCGAGGTGACGAGATCGGCGAGACCCTCCGCGGCGATGCGCGCATCGGCGATCGCGATCGCCTCGCGCTCGGGCTCGATCGCCGCCACGCGCAGGGCATGACGCGCGAGGAGTCCGCTGAAGAGGCCGTCTCCCGAACCGATGTCGAGGATGGGCCGCTCGGACGAATCTCCGGCGTGCCCGAGATTCGTGCGCAGGAACGAGACGAGCGTGTCGGCGCGCCGGCGGTAGGCGTCGTGCGTCTGGTAGAGATCCCAGTGGTACGCGCCGCGCGACTCGTACTTGCCGAAGCCGACGGGGGCCCCCCAGACGGCCGCGTTCCAGCGGAGTCGGCGGTGCGGCTCGAATGCGGCGACCGCATCGAGATCGCACGCCTCGCCGTCGAATCCGACGTGGTTGCGGAAGTGCGCCGATGCGACCGGCGAGCGGAATCCGTCGCGCTCGAAGGCATCCTCGGCGCCCGCAGGCTCCTCGATGGTGGCCGCCGCGATCGAGATCGTGCGCCCGTGGCCGCGTCGTCGGGCCTCGAGCGAGATCGCGAGGAGCGCGAGCGAACCGAATCCGACCATCGGATCGCAGAGATCATTGCCGCGCACGGCTTCGAAGGCTTCCGCGGAGACGACTGCGACGCCGTGGTCGATCGCATCGACCTCGAGGTCGAAGCGCTCCGCATCGCGCGGGGCGCCGCGGCCGTGCCGCACGAATCCCTTCGGATGAAGGACGAACGCGCCATGCGCGGCGAGGTGCTCGCGCTGAAGCCGCCGCGCGCCGGCCATCGCCAGTCCGTCGTGGCGCAGGAATGCGTCCTCGAGCGCGGGCGCGGTCTCGCGCGCCACCGCGCCGTCGACGAGGGCGTGATGGACGAGGACGCGACCCGACGCGAGGCGCTCGACGACGAACGAGCGGGGGATCGAGCGGTCGCCCGCGAGGGAGCCAGACGCGGGAGTGATCGGCGACGAGGGCGACATGGGCGGAAAATCGGCCCGATCGCGGCATTCGCTGCACTCTCCGGGGCGCGGCCGGGGCGGTATCCTCCGTCTCCCGCGCGTCCTGCGCGCGTCGCTCGAAGAACGGCATAGGAAACCGCATGTCCGACCAGAAGCCAGCATCGAATCCGGGAAGCGCCAAGGAAGGTCGTGAGGGCCGTGAGGGCAAGGAGGGCAAGGAGTCCCGCTACAAGGACACCCTCAACCTTCCCAAGACCTCGTTCGCCATGAAGGCGAACCTCATCCAGGCCGAGCCCCAGTCGATGAAGCGGTGGGAGGAGTCGCACCTCTTCGGCCGACTGCAGGTGTCGCGCGAGCAGGCCGAGCCCTTCGTCTTCCACGACGGCCCTCCGTATGCGAACGGCCCGATCCACATGGGCCACATGCTCAACAAGGTGCTGAAGGATTTCGTCGTGCGCGGGGCCCTGATGGAGGGCCGCCGCGTCCGCTTCGTGCCCGGCTGGGACACGCACGGCCTGCCGATCGAGCACAAGGTGATGACCGAACTGCACGAGAAGGGGAAGACCGCGAAGCTCGAGACGCTCGCGCCCGAGCAGCGCCACATGGCGATCCGTCGCGAGTGCGCCGCCGCCGCGACGAAGTTCATCGGCCTGCAGGCCGAGCAGATGAAGCGTCTCCTCACGCTCGCCGACTACGCCGATCCCTACTACACGCTCATGCCCGCGTACGAGTCGAAGACGCTCGAGGTCTTCGCGGATCTCGTCGAGCAGGGCGTCGTCGTGCGCGCGCTGAAGCCCGTGCACTGGTCGATCGCGAACAAGACGGCCCTCGCCGAGGCCGAACTCGAGTACGAGGACCGCGAGGATCTCTCGGTCTACGTCGACTTCGAGGCGGCCGACCGCGCGAAGGTCGCCGCGGCGTTCGGCCTGCTCGCCGAGGCGCCGGACGGTGCGGGCGGGGACGCGGACTCCGAAGGGGAGGTCGATGAATCCCGCTTCCTCGACGTCACGCCGAGCTTCATGATCTGGACGACGACGCCGTGGACGCTGCCCGCGAACCTCGCGATCGCGGTCCACGAGAAGTACCGCTACGCGCTCGTCGAGATCGACGGCAACACGACGATCATGGCGAGCGATCTCGTCGCGTCCGTCGCGAGGAAGGCGGGCGCCGAGAAGGTCGTCGTGCGCGCGGAGACCGACGGCGCGAAGCTCGTCGGGCTCGCGTACCGGCATCCGTTCTGCCCGCGCGAGGGTCGCGTGGTGGCGGCGGAGTACGTGACGCTCGAGGACGGCACCGGCCTCGTGCACACCGCGCCCGGTCACGGCGCCGACGACTACCGCACGGGCCTCAAGGAGGGACTGCCCGCCTACTGCCCGGTGCGCGAGGACGGAACCTACGACGACACCGTGCCCGAATGGCTGCGCGGCAAGTCGATCTGGACCGCGAACGCCGAGGTCGCCGAGCGGCTGCGCGCGAGCGGGCATCTCTTCTACGACCACAAGTTCATGCACTCGTATCCGCACGACTGGCGCTCGAAGACGCCGGTCATCTTCCGCGCGACCGAGCAGTGGTTCGTGGGCGTCGACGTGCCCGTCAGGCGCGACGGCAAGACGCTGCGGCAGCGCGCGCTCGAGGCGATCACGGGCGAGGTCGGCTTCACACCCGAGTGGGGCCGCAACCGACTGCGCGGCATGCTCGAGTCGCGGCCCGACTGGTGCATCTCGCGCCAGCGTTCGTGGGGCCTGCCGATCCCGGCGTTCCGCATGGCGGACGGCAAGACCTTCCTCACGCCCGCGAGCGTGCGGGCCGTTGCGAAGCGCTTCGCCGAGAAGGGGAGCGACGCGTGGTTCCTGGAGTCGCCCGCCGATCTCCTCTCCCACTATGACGCGAAATCCGACCCGGCGGCGCCCGCGGGGCTCGACATCGCGGCGCTCGTCAAGCAGCACGACATCTTCGACGTCTGGTTCGAGGCCGGAAGTTCGTGGAACGCGGTGCTGCGCGCGCGCGGCATCGGCTATCCGTCCGAGATGTACCTCGAGGGCAGCGACCAGCACCGCGGGTGGTTCCAGCTTTCGCTGCTGCCTGCGCTCGGAGCGACTGGCGTCGCGCCGTTCAAGCGGCTCGTGACGCACGGCTTCATCGTCGACAAGGACGGTCGCAAGATGTCGAAGTCGATCGGCAACACGATCGATGTCGAGGCGCTCCTCAAGGAGTTCGGCGCCGACGTCTGCCGCTGGTGGGTCGCCGGCACCGATTACGAGAACGACATCCGCGCCGACGGCGAGTTCTTCAAGGTCTCGGGCGAGAGCTACCGCAAGGTGCGCAACACGGTGCGCTACCTCCTCTCGAACCTCGACGGCTTCGACGGTTCGGAGCGCGACGGGATCCTCGAGGGCATCTCGCACACGAGCCTCGAGTCGTGGATGCTCGCGCAGGTCGCGTCGACGCAGGAGGCCGTGCGCGACGCGGTGCGCCGCTGCGCGTTCCGCGAGGCGCAGCAGGCGATCTACCACCTCTGCAACGAGACGCTGAGCGCGATCTACTGCGCCGCCACGAAGGACCGCCTCTACTGCGACGCGCGCGGTTCGTCGCGCCGCCGCGCCGCGCAGGCGGCGATGCATCTCGCGACCGACGCGCTCTGCCGCATGCTCGCCGCGTTCCTGCCGCACACGGCGGACGAGGCGTTCCGCGCGCTCTCGGGCGATGCGGCGTGCATCCATACCGAGCGCTACCACACGCTCGCGTTCACGGCGGACCGCCGCTGGAGCGAGGTGCTCGCGCTGCGCGAGGTCGTGAAGGGTGAGCTCGAGAAGGCGAAGGCGCGCGGCATCGAGAATCCGCTCGACGCGGGCGTGATGCTTCCCGCGCCGCACCACCATCTCGAGGACTTCCTGCCGGATCTGGCGGACCTCTTCGGCGTCTCGCGCGTGGTGATGGCGAAGGACCAGTCGTCGATCGAGGTGGTCGACCTGCGCGGCGAGCCGCGCTGCGACCGGAGCTGGAAGCGCGACGGCACGGTGCGGCAGCGTTCGGACGGCGGCATGCTTTCCGACCGCGACGCGGAGGCTGTGGGCGTCTGAGGCCGAACGGCGCCTGTCGATCTCGCGAGGGGGCCGGCCGCGGGATCGCACGTCCGGGAATCGCCGGCTTCTGCGCGATTTTTGCGCGTCTTGTGCGTGTTTCTTGACCAGAGGCCGCTCTGTGGCACCTTGCGGCGTCCGGTTCGCCGGACGGACGCGGGAGAGAGAGCGGACCGTCACACGGTCCGTCCCGCAGGCGCATCGTGCGAAAGCATCGTGCGCACGGTGAAGGGGCGCGAAGCCGAAGGGCTGCGCGCCCCGTTCTTTTTCGACCCATGCGCAGCGGGAACTGCGCGCGGGCCGTGGTTGGGGTGGTCTTGGGTCTGGTCTGGGCCGGGTTGAGAGCCTTGCGGCGACGGCATTGCCGTTTCGCAAGGGGAATCGCGTCGCCGGAGAGAGGCGGAAACTCCCCGGCGACGCGATTGCGTTTCGAGTGGTCTGCATTGGGTCGTGCGTGCAGCCGCCGGATGCGCCGCCAGCGGCGTCGGGCTGAGGGTGGTCGTTTGCGCACCCGCGCGATCGTGCTGCCGTGCGGCGGAACAGGCCGTGGCCGCTTTCGGAGTCGAGCCTCCTCAAGTAGAGTCCGGGGCGATGGTTCCACACGTCGAACTCCACGGTCTCGTCGCCACCCTCGCGGAAGGCGGGCCTGACCTGCCGCGGACTGTCGGACGGCTCCATCCGCTCGTCGTCCACTTCCCGATCGCCCTCGCGCTGGTCGCCGTCGCCTTCGAGTGGTGGCGGGTCGTGAGCCGCCGTTCGGGCATGTCCCCGCTGACGCTGCCACTCCTCGTGATCGCCGCCGCGACCGCCGTGGTGTCGACCGCCACCGGCTGGATCAACGCTTCCTTCGAGTACGGCGGCGACGGATCGGAGACGCTCGACCTCCATCGCTGGATCGGAACGGGCACGACGGTCGCGCTCGTCGCGCTTTCCTGGTGGGGCTGGACGCTCTCCGTCGAGCTGACGAAGGGTGGCGCGGCGGCGCTCGCAAGCCTCGGCAGCTTCCGTTGGGCGGCGCTCGTCGGCGCGGCCGCCATCGG
>JBIIYI010000212.1:0-5525 GCA_044346895.1 Phycisphaerales bacterium | reverse complement strand
AGGCTCCATGTTCTCTCTTGCCACGCCGTACCGCGACTCGCACCCGACGCGACCCGGTTGTTCGCCACGGGTCGGGCGATTCTGGAAGTCGCTCGGCGCAGCGATCGCCATGCTCGTCTCGGCGACGACGGGAACGGCCGCGGCCGCCCCGCGCATTCCGCCGGCCGAACTCCTCCTCATCGAGGGTTCGGAGGCGGGGGTCGACGCGCTTCTCGCGAATCTCAAGGATGCGGAGGTGGCCGCCATCCTCGAGCCGCGACTTGAGAACCTCGGCATCACGCCGCTGCGCCTCATCGGCACCGAGGCCGCGCCGCCCGACTACAAGGCGGTCGAGGCCGTGATCGACGACGCCATCGCGAACAGCCTGATCGGCGGCGTGGTGGTTCCGGTCGACATGGGGATCGGCGGTGGACAGACCGGAAGCATCTGGGTGAGCGGCGTCGGCCTCGGCGATCCGATCGAGTTCACGCCGACGACGTTCGGAAGCCAGTACGGCGCGCAGTCGCTTGCGCTTTCGTCCGCACACGGATTCGCGACCGGGCGCGGCGTCACCGTGGCCGTGCTCGATACGGGCGTCTTCGCGAGCGGGCCGCTGCGGCCCTTCCTCGTCGAGCGCGGCTACGACTGCTTCCAATCGAGCCCCGTGCTCGCCGCGCCGCCGATCGACGCGCCGGACGGCTTGAACAGCGATCCGGAGCAGGACACGCTGATCGACGAGTGCGTCGGCCACGGCAACTTCGTGGGCAGCATCATCGCGCTCGTCGCGCCGGAGGCGCGGCAGTACCACGTCCGGTGCATCGACAGCGACGGACGCACCGACTCGTACCTCATCGCGCAGGCGATCGAGGCCGCGATCGACGCGAAGGTGCAGGTCATCAACCTCTCGCTGATGGTCGAGGTGGAGCTCGAGCACATCCAGACCTGGGTGGATCAGGCGCTCTCCCGCGGCATCACGGTCGTCGCGAGCGCCGGAAACCGCGGCCAGTACCGCGCGGTCTACCCCGCCGCCTACCCGGGCGTCATCAGCGTCGGCGGGTCGAACGCGATCGGCAACTTCGCCGCGGACCTCTCGAACCACCACGAGTCGGTCACGGTGTGCGGGCCGGCGGAGACGCCGCCCGTGCAGATCGGCACGTCGCCTGCGGACGACAAGGCGGTGATCGGCGTCGCGCTGCCGGCGGCGCCGTTCTACCGCGCGTCGAGCGGGACGAGCTTCGCATCCGCGTGGGTGTCGGGCGTCGCGGCGCTTGCGCGCAGCGCGCATCCGGACTGGCCGAACGCGAAGGTCGCGCTCGCGGACATTCCGGCCGAACTCAAGTCGGCGATCGCCGCGACCGCCACGCGCTTCCTGAACGACGCGCCGTATCCGAACAAGTGCGGATCCGGCGTGGTCGAGGCGCGCTCGATGGTGACCGACGCCGATCCCCTGATCGTGCCGCGCGCGGCGTTCGACATCGTGCCGGACGGAGCGGGAAGTTCCTATTCGATCGACGCGGCCGATCTCGCGGCGCTGCTCGGGGCGTGGGGACCCGTGCCCGCCGGACGGATCTCGTACGCCGATCTCGATCACGACGGCAGCGTGGGCGCGGGCGATCTCGCGATCCTGCTCTCGCAGTGGGCTCCGTGAGCACGCGCGGGAAGTCACATCCAAGAAGTCCCGCGCAAGAAGTCCCACGCATGAAGTCCCACGCATGAATGCTCGTGCGTGAGGTTCCGCGCATGAAGAAGGCCGGGGGCGTACGCCCTCCGGCCTTCGTCGAGTCATCGAGTCATCGTGTCGTTGTGTGACGCGACGCGCTTCGTGCGCGTCAGTACGCGAGGCAGTCCTCGATCGCGCGCGTCACGCGGTTCGCGTCGGGCAGGTAGTCGAGCTCGAGCTTGTAGTACGGCATCGTGGTGTCGAAGCCCGCGACGCGCTGCACGGGCGCCTCGAGCTCGAGGAAGCACTGCTCCATGATGCGCGCGGCGATCTCGCTGCCGAAGCCGCACGTGAGCGGCGCCTCGTGGACGACGACGCAGCGGCCGGTCTTCCTCACGCTCGTCGCGACCGTCTCCATGTCGAACGGATAGATCGTGCGGAGGTCGATCAGTTCGATCGAGCGGCTGTTCTCCTGGCCCGCCTTCTCGATCGCCTGCATGCACTGGATGACGCTCGCGCCCCAGCTGACGATCGTGAGATCGGTGCCCTCGCACACGGTGCGGGCCTTGCCGATCGGAAGCGTGTACTCGTCCTCGGGCACTTCCTCGCGGAACGCGCGGTAGATGCGCTTCGGCTCGAAGTAGAGGACGGGATCGGGATCGCGCAGTGCCGAGACGAGGAGGCCCTTCGCGTCGTAGGGCGAGCTCGGCATCACGACCTTCAGTCCGGGCGTGTGCGCGTAGATCGCCTCGGGCGAATCGCTGTGGAGTTCGGGCGCGTGGATGCCGCCGCCGACCGGGATGCGGATCGTCATCGGCACCGTGAACGCGCCGCGCGTGCGGCTCCGCATGCGCGCGGCGTGCGAGCAGATCTGGTCGTACGCCGGTCCGAGGAAGCCCTCGAACTGGATCTCGGGCACCGGATGCAGTCCGCCCATCGCGAGGCCGATCGAGAGGCCGATGATGCCGGATTCCGCGAGCGGCGTGTCGAACACGCGCTTCTCGCCGAAGCGCTTCTGCAGGCCTTCGGTGACGCGGAAGACGCCGCCGTTCACGCCGATGTCCTCGCCGAGCAGGACGATGTTCGGGTTCTTCTCCATCTCCTGGATGAGCGCGAGGTTGATCGCCTGGACGAGATTCAGGTTTGCCATGGTTCGTGGTCCGGCGCCCGTGCGGGCGCGATGCTTGCTGGCGTGGGTCGCGGTCGTCGTTCGCTCGGGATCGTCAGTGGTTCGCGTGCGCGGCGTCGGCGGCCATCTGTCGCGCGCGCTCCTGCGCCTCGGGCGGGAGCTGCGAGGGATCCTGTCCGAGCGAGTGGGTCTGCATCGTGTCGCGCTGGACGACGAGATCCTGCGGGATCTCGGCGTACATCGCGTCGAAGAAGTCGGCGCGGTGCGGTGCGTCGATACCCTCGGCGCGCGCGACGGCGGCGGCGTTCTCCTCCTCGACGCGCGCGAGGAGCGCGGTTTCCCGCGCGTCGTCCCACAGCTTCCGCGCCTTCATGTACTCGCGCACGCGGATGATCGGATCGCGCGCCTTCCACGCGTCGACCTCGGCCTTGTCGCGGTATCGCGACGCGTCGTCGGCGGTGGTGTGGTCGCCGAGGCGGTAGGTCACCATCTCGACGAAGCAGGGCAGGCCCGTCGAGCGGGTGTACTCGACCGACTTCCGCATCGTGTAGACCGTCGCGAAGAGGTCGTTCCCGTCGCACTGGAGGCACGGCATGCCGTACGAGAGGCCGCGCTGCGCGAACGTCGGCGCCGCGCTGTTGATCTTCGACGGCGTCGAGATCGCCCAGAAGTTGTTCTGGCAGACGAAGACGACGGGGATCTTGAGGTTCGACGCGAAGTTGCACGCCTCGTGGAAGTCGCCCTCGCTCGAGGCGCCGTCGCCGAAGAAGGTGCAGGCGATGCGGTCGAGGCCCTGGTATCGCGCGGCCATCGTGAGGCCCGCGGCATGCAGCATCTGCGTGCCGAGCGGCACGTAGATCGGCGTCACCCAGTGCGGCTTCGGCATCGCGTTGCCGCGCTCGTCGCCCATCCAGTGGAGGAGGATCGCCTCCTTCGGGACGCCGCGCCAGAAGAGGCCGCAGTTCTCGCGGTAGCAGGTGACCATCCAGTCGTCCTTGCGGAGGACGTAGGCCGCGCCGAGGCTCGTCGCCTCCTGACCCATGTTCTGCGGGTAGGTGCCCATGCGGCCCGAGCGCTGCAGGCGGAACGCCACCTGGTCGAGCTGGCGGCACGAGACCATCGCCTCGTAGAGCCTGACGAGGTCGGCGTCGGGGATCAGTCCCTTCCCGAGCTTCTCGTCGAAGGCGCCCTTCTCGTCGAGAATCGAGATGCGTTCGATCTTGGCTTCGTAGGCGGTGGTGATGGGCATGGGTTGCTCGCGGGAGCCGTCGGTGGCCTCGGTTGCCATCGGCAGCGGGCCTTTGGCGAGCGGCAAGTGTAGCACCACCCCTCCGCCGCCCGAAGCGGTGCGAAGGCCCGGAAGCGCGGCGATTCCGCGCGGTTCGTCCGTCGGCGCGCGTTCAGGGGCGGGCCGCCGCGGCGAACGCCTGCGCGAGGTCCGAGATGAGGTCGCGCGGATCCTCGAGTCCGATCTGGAGCCGCAGGAGCGGGCCGGGTTCGGTCCACGGCGGCGCGACGCGCGATTGCCGCAGGTCGCTCGAGACGACGAGCGATTCGAAGCCGCCCCACGAGAAGCCCATGCCGAAGTAGCGCAGGCTCTCGAGGAACGCCTTGAGATGCGCGCGTCCGGCCGCGTGCGGCCTGAGCACGCAGCCGAAGAGGCCGCTCGAACCGGTGAAGTCGCGCCGCCAGATCGCGTGATCCGGATGCGACGCGAGCGCGGGATGGAGGACGCGCGCGACCTCCGCGCGACCTTCCAGCCAGCGCGCCACCTCGAGCGCGCTCGCTTCATGCCGCTTCAGCCGCACCTCGAGCGAGCGCATGCCGCGCAGGCACGTCGCGCAGTCGTCGGGATGCGCGTAGTGCCCGTGCGCCTCGGCGTGGTGCTTGAGGTTCGCCCAGTGCGCCTCGTCGCGCGCGACGACCGCGCCGAGCAGGATGTCGCTGTTTCCCGACTGGTACTTCGTCAGCGCGTGGATGACGAGATCGACGCCGTGCTCGATCGGCCGCATGAGGAGCGGCGTGGCCCACGTGTTGTCGATCGCGGTGACGACGCCGCGCTCGCGGCAGGCGCGCGCGATCGCGGGGACGTCCTGCACCTCGAAGGTGAGCGAGCCGGGCGACTCGAGGAGCGCGAGGCGCGTGTTCGCGCGGAAATGCCGCGCGATTCCCGCGCCGGCGCGCGGGTCGTAGAACTCGGTCTCGACGCCCATGCGCGGCAGGATCGACTTCGCGAGATGGCGCGTCGGGCCGTAGCAGCTGTCGGTGAAGAGCGCGTGGTCGCCCGCGGCGAGGTTCGCGAGGAGCGGAAGGCTGACGGCCGCGAGTCCGCTCTCGACGACGACCGCGCCGGCGCCGCCGTCGAGCGTCGCGCAGAGCCGCTCGAGCTCGCGCGCGTTGGGATTCCCGATGAGACCGTAGGTGTACGGCCCGCGGCGCGTGTCGACGCGCATCGCGCCCTCGAGTTCGTCGAGCGTGCGGAAGAGCACGGTCGAACCGCGGTGGATCGGCGTGTTCACGAAGCCGTGGTGTGCGAAGGGCTCGCGCGTCGCGTGCGCGAGGCGCGTGCCGATGCCGAGGTGCGGTTCGTCGGGCGAGTGCATGGGTCGCGCACCGTAGCGTGCTCGAGCGCGGTGCGTGCGTCGAGCGCGGAGCGCGGTGCGTGCGTCGAGCGCGGAGCGCGGTGCGTGCGTCGAGCGCGGAGCGCGGTGCGTGCGTCGAGTGCGGAGCGCGGTGCGTGCACCGCGCTCCGCGCTC
>JBIIYI010000211.1:0-5550 GCA_044346895.1 Phycisphaerales bacterium | reverse complement strand
GCGCACGAACCGCGCTCTGGAAGCCGCCGGAAGTCGATCTCGACACCGTGACGAGCGAGGAACTCGCGCAGCGTTCGAACGATCGATTCGTCTCGTTGCGCGCGGCGCAGTCGGATCGCTTCGCCGACGGGGGTTCTGCGTCGCCGGGCAACGCCCGATACAGCCTTCGTACGAGTTCCACGGTCGCCGCCGATCAACCGCTCGACCCGACGCAGCCGGTCGTCGACGTCGACGCGACGGCGACCATGGAGACCGATGGCGATTTCATTCGCGTGTGGTGGAAGTCGGGCGCCGCAGGCTGGGATCGCGTCGCGAAGGCGCGAACTCCCGAGCCTACGCCAGCGGCGCGATGAGCGCGGCGAGTCGACCGCTCCGCGCGCCATCGCGGCGGAAACTGTGGAATCGCGTGCGATCGGCGTAGGTGCACGGCGGCTCCGCGTCGATGTTGGCACGCGCGACGCCCGCGCGCTCGAGTTGAAGCCGCACGCCGAGCACGAGATCGGCGTGGTGTTTCGGTTCTCTCCCCGTTATTCCGCAGATGCCCGGCGCGGCGACGCACGCGCCGAGATTTGCGCGCGTGAGTTCTTCCGCAACTTCAGGGCCGATCTCGAAGTGCCGCACCGAGATTGACGGTCCGACTGCGGCGAGAAGTTCGTTCGGCGCGCATCCGAGCGAACGCAGCGCATCAATCGCCGCAGGCACGATGCCCGCAACCACGCCGCGCCAACCCGCATGCACGGCGGCGACCGCACCTGTGCGCGGACATGCAAGCAGCACTGGCACACAATCAGCGATGCGAATGAGAATCGCGTGGCCTCCGCGTGCACTCGTGATCGCGTCGGCGGGAACACGTTCGCGCGCCGCGTCGCGTGCGGCGACAACCGTGCAGCCGTGCACCTGACTCACATCGACGACGACCGCGTCGCGCGCAAGCCCTGCGGCCTCGGCGAATCGCGCGTGGTTTTCGCGGATCGCCCCGTCGCTGTCGCGCGGCTCGCCATCCGCGATGCGCGCGTTCGCCTGGACGCTTTGGAGATTCAGGGAATCGAAGGGCGGCGCGCTGACGCCCCCGAGGCGCGTCGAGAACGCGTGGGCGAACCCTGCGCGCGAGAGAAGTTCGCTCGTGAGGACGACGGGTCCGGCAGGATGCGTGATTTCGCGCAGCACGGCGCGTTTATCGGCCGATTGCCGTCCGCGGGTCGAGTGGATCGATGGCCGGGATCGGGCGGGCAGCAGCTCGCCGCACGTCCTGCTTCCGACCCGGAGGCGCGAGGTATTCTCCCGGCATGGTGCGCTCCACGAGCGACTCCCGCGATTCCTTCGATCCGCTCGCGCGGCGGCCGCTCCTGCGGCGCATCCATCGCGCGGGTTGGGTGCTGTTCACGTGCGCACTCGGTTTGGTGGCGGTGTACCTCCTGATCGCGTGGTGGTACTCGACGCTTACGCCGACCGTGCGCGTCTCGGGCGAGGAGGGTTGGCGGCGCGCGCTCGGGCGCGATGCCGGGCTCGAGACCTCGGCCGAATCCTCACCGCAACCGACGTATCCGAAGTACATCGATCTCCTGTGGGTCGATCGGCCCGAGTGCGTGCCGTGCGACCAGTCGTGGTTGGATGCCGCAGTCGTGGTCCCCGACGAGCTCCGCTCGAGTGCGGCAGAAGGAAGTGGGAGGGGCGCGCGCTTTCTGAAGGCGGTGTGGGAGCCGGACGAGCTTGTCGCCGAAGGGCTGGACGCCAGGTGGCCGGAGGATCCGGGTTGGCGGTGGGGCGCATGGATGCTTGAGGAGAGCGCGCCGATGATCGCGCGTCTGCGCGAACTGGCGCCTCAGGCGCCCTTCGGATTGCGACCGATGCGACGATTCGATGAGCGCACCGCCCGATTCTTCGGATTGCAGCATGGATGGGCGGCGGACGCATCCGGTGCAGCCGGGGGCGCGACCCCGCCGGAAGATCCCGCTGCGGCCGACGACGCGCCGATGGCGGGTTTCGACGAGTGCAGCCCGAGGCTCTTCATCGACCTCGCCAACCTGTTCCTGCTCGATGCACGGCATGCTGCACATCGCGGTGAAGGCGCACGCGCGGTCGACAGCCTGAAGGCGTGCATGGAGTTCGCGGATCGCGCGGGCGAAGGCGCGACGCCTATGGCACAGATTGCGGCCAGTACGCTGCGCGCATGGACATGGCGAGAGTCATGCCATGTGCTGCGCATGAATCCTGCCGCATTCGACGACGTGCAGTTGGCGCGGCTCGACACCGTGGTCGGCTGGATCGGGGACGGCCCGATCGGGTTCGATCTCCGGACGACGCGCGCCGTGCTGGACGATCAGTTGCAGCGTTCGTTCTCCGACGATGGCGCGGGAGATGGGTTGCTGCTCGCGTCGTCGGCGCTGGAGGCGTTCTACGGTCCGGGCGGCGTCCAGTTCGGGCTGGACTCCTCGCTGACGCGGGTGCTCGCGTTCGTCGCGGGACCAGTCGTGGCGCTCGCGGCGCCCTCGCGTGCGGAGTACAAGACGCGGCTCGATGCCGAACTCGACGCACTCGAAGCGGAACTCCCGCTTGAGCTCTGGAAGCGGCCGCCCGAGTCGACGGCGCCGTCCTACCGCGCGGATGCGGCCGGAGCGCTCGCGGTGGAACGGGTCGCGCCCACGCGGTCCGGCGCGCGGCGGATCGAGGCCTACGCGGCGGATCGCGAGGCGGCGCGCGTGGCGCTCGCGTACGAACGCTTTCAGCGCACGGAGGGCCGCGCGCCGCAGGCGCTCGAGGAACTGGTTCCGAAGTATCTGCGCGAGGTCCCGCGCGATGTGAAGACGGGAAAGCCGCTCACACGACTCGACGGCCTTCCGGATGACGCGGACACGCCGAGGCCTCGCGGACGTTGAGAGCCGTACGACGTCCGCGGTGCGGTTGCGCGGGTCTGAAGCGCTTGTTGGGATGCGCACCAGAGGTTGATTGTTCTCCGGCGCGCGCGTTGGTAGCGTGCGCTTGTGAACGTCGACGCGCACTCCAGTTTGACTCATCCTCGCGGTGCCTTCGATCCTCTCGATCGGCGGCCGCTCTTGCGGCGCATGCATCGCGCGGGTTGGGCGCTGTTCATCGCCGCACTCGGTCTTGTGGCGGCGTACCTGCTGATCGCATGGTGGTACTCGACGCTCACGCCGACCGTGCGCGTGTCGGGCGAGGAGGGGTGGCGGCGCGCGGTGCTGTTCGATACGACGGCCGAGCCCTCCTATCCGAAGTTCATTGCGCTCCTCGCGCACACGAACCGACAGTGCCCCAGTTGCGCGCAGAACTGGCTCTTCGTGCCCGTCGAGGTTCCGATCCAGTTCGTCGGGACCGCGGTGGGATTGGAGCATCTCGATGAAGGGATCTGGCGCAACGAACTGGTGCAGCAAGTCGAGGAGAGTTCGTCGCCCGACGATGCGAAGTGGCAACTTGGCGCGTGGCTCATTGCTGATGCGCAAGCGAAGCTGAAGGCGCTGCGCCCTCTCCTGCAAGAGAGGCCATTCGGTCTCGTGCCGCAGTTGGTTTGGTCCGAGCGTGATGCGCGGTTCTTCGGGGTCGCTCCGTTTCAATGGGACGCTGTCGATACATCCGCGGATTCGTGGAGCGGCGCGATGGCATACTGCGACATGCCGAGCCGCGAGTTCCTGCTCGAAGTCGCGCGGATTCTCACCCTCGATGCGCGGTACGCAGCGCATGAAGGCGACGGACGACGCGCGGCAGCGAGTCTCACGGCGGCGATGGAGGCGGCGGATCGAAGCCTCGAGCCTGGAACATTCGTCGCGCAGGCGACGGCGGTCGGCATCCGCGCACGCGTTTGGAGGCGTCTGGCGGAAGTGGTGAGCGCGAAGCCGGAAGCGTTCGACGACGCGGCGCTCGACGAACTCGAGCGACTGATCGCGTGGGTCGGGGATGGCCCGATTCCGGTCGAGACGCGTGCGATCCGGGCGCAGGTCGCCGACGACATTCAGCGCTCGTTCACGGACGACGGCGCCGGAAGCGGTTGGCCAATCGCGAGTTCCGTGCTGGTCGCGATGGACGGGTCGATGATGGGCCTCGGACCTCCGGCCTATGAGCCCGACCCCGTGTCGTTCCTCCTCGGCCCACTCATCGCGTGCTTCATGCCGTCGCGCGCGGATTTCGAGGCGCGCGTCGATCGGGTCTTCGACCAGCTGGAAGCCGAGTCGAGGAAGCCGTTTTGGGAACGTGCGCCTGCGAAGGACTCGCCGTCACTTCTCCTCGCACCCGGCGATTCCCTCGTGGAAGGCGTGACAGGCGTGTATGCGGAACTCGCCAACCGCGTGGAGTTTCTGGCGGCCGATCGCGAGACGGCGCGCGTGGCGCTCGCGAGTGAACGCTTCCGGCGCGCCGAGGGCCGGGCGCCGAACACGCTTGACGAACTCGTTCCGAAGTACCTGCGCGAGATCCCGCGCGATGTCAAGACGGGGAAGCCGTTAACGGGGAAGCCGAGGACGGGGAAGCCGTTGACTGGAAAGGCGTCGACTCGACTCGACGATCTGCCGGACGACGCCGGTTCGCACGAACCGTGACCATCGATTGCGATGGAGATCGAAGTGCGCGCGACCATGTTCGCGCGACCCAAAAAACCCCCCGACCCGAAGAACACGCGACCCAAAGAACACGCGACCCAAAGAACACGCGACCCACGAGATGCGGCGTGGGTCGCGGTGCGGGTTCTCCGTGCGCCCATCTCGCTTGCGCGAGCCGTCCGAGGTCCTCGAGAGCAGGTTCCCTTCTGCGAGGTCCGAGGGGCACGAAGATGAGGAGTTCTCGAGGCGACGGTGACCGTTCAGGTCCTCGCGGCGATGCGTTCCGCGCGCCATTCACCGGCGCCTCACCAGGAGAAACAGGAACTCGCGCGGCAGGCCTTTGCCCGGATGGAAGAATCTTCGAGGCCCGGGGAGTTCAGCGGTCGGCTCGGCCGCCGGGGATGGGCGCGGCCGGCTCCACCGGCGCGACGAGCAGGATGACCGCCGCATCCTCGCCCTCGGGTGGCAACCCCGCGACGAGTGCGCGCGGCGGGTCGAACGGCTGCAGCGGATTCGCCCGCGTGTTGTCGAGATCGAATCGGACCTCGATCACGACGCCCTTCGCGAGCGGCGGAGGCTCGCGGAAGACGAGCGGCGCGGTCAGATTCATGCGGAAGTCGCGGTCGCGGGCGATCGTGGTGCGGCAGCCGTCGGCCGCGATCGCGTCGACGGCATAGCCGCGCAGATAGGCGCCGCCCTTGGCGACGATGCCGACGAGCGCAAGCGGCTCCGCCGCCTCGATGTGGACGACGCGCTCGACGCGTTCTCCCGCAGCGACCTCGAGCGGCATGATGCGCGCGGCGATCGCCCGGACGGTTCGCACGTCTCCGGGCGTCGCGGCCAGCATTTCGATCGAAGGACGGACCAGCGACTCGCGTCCGATCGGCTCGAGCGTGGTCTCGATCACGAGATCGCCCGCGGGGAGTTCGAAGGCGAAGCCGTCTGGAAGCGCGAACTCGGGTGCCGTTCGCGAGAGCGCGCCGAGCGCGCCGCTCGGCGTGCG
>JBIIYI010000210.1:0-5577 GCA_044346895.1 Phycisphaerales bacterium | reverse complement strand
TCGTCGATCCCGCGGTCGGCCCGACGGCTCCGGGCGGCGCGGCCGAACCGAGCCCCGCGGCGTCGGGACCCGCAGGCTCGGGCTGAGATTTCCCGGCTGCCACGCACATAGACTCGCCCCGCCGTCCGCCTTTCCCCGCATCCCGAACGCCTCATGTCCTGGCTCCGCAACAACCTCCCGATCGTCGTGGCGTTCGGCCTGAGCGTGCTCCTGCACCTCGTGGTCGTCTTCCCGGCGATGGGACTGATGGGGCGCGGCGGAACGGCGCGCGAGGACATCGTCGACGCGGGGCTCGACGTGGACGCGCCGGGCGAGGCGGACGGGACGTCCGCGGAGGACGCGCGCGACGCGCACCGCGATGCCGAGCGGTCGCAGCGCAGCGCCGAAAGCGCTCGGCGCGCGCTGCAGGAGCGGCGGAACCGCGACCGCGTGCTCCCGGCGGAAGAGCAGGAGGACGTGCGGCTCGGCATCGACGACAGCACCGCCGTCACGATGAACTGGATCGGGTACGAGGAGTACCAGCAGCATCTTGCGGAACTTGCAGAAGTCGAGCAGGCCGCCTTCCGGCTCCAGGTCGCCGCCGGTTCGCGCGGCAGCGAGCAGTCGACGCTTCCGCCGGCGGAACCGGCGCCAACGGTCGCGTCCTCGCCGGATCCGAGCCCCCTCCCGCTTCCCGCCGGGGCCGCAGGCTCGACCGCACCGCAACCGACGAACCTCGTGCTCGAGCCAGCGAAGGAACCCGCGAGTCCGGCGGCGCCCACCCCGCCGACCGAGCCCTCGGCCGCACGCGGAAGCGACGCCGAACGCGCCGTGCCGCTGCCGCCGCCGGAACCCCCGGCACCCGAGGCTCCGCGCGTCGACCCCGCGTCCGGTGAGGCGCCGCCTTCCCAAAGCGGAGCCGACGCGACCCAGCCTTCGTCGGAGCCGGAGTCCTCTCCGCGCGAGGATCCGGCGCGGCCCACCCCGACGCCCACGGACATCCCCGACCTCCAGCCGAAGGTCCCCGGCGACGGCACGAAGCCCGTCCCCACGCCCAGCGATCCCACGCGGACCGATCCCACGGCGGAACCGCGCACCGACCCGGCGGCGGAGCCCGATCCATCGAGCATCGATCCGAGCAGGCCGCAGAACCCGGCTGCACCCGGTGCCTCGCCGAACTCGCCTCCGCGCGACGACGCCGATCCGAACGCGACGACGGTTCGGCCACCGACCGCCGATCCCGAGAAGCCGATCGAGCCGAACAGCGACGTCGCGCCGTCGCCATCGGAAAGCGCGACTCCCGATGCCGCGAACGCCGTCTCGACGAAGAGCGGCACGCAGGGCGGCGGCGTTCCCGGCCCGACGCCGGTCGATGGCGCCCAGAACACCCCCGCGCCCCCTTCGCCGTCCGGCGCCCCCGGCGACACGGTGTCCCCTTCGGGCGAACTCTCCGACCGCGAGAGCGATCCGACCTCGATCATCGACGTGCCGATGGCGAACTGGCAGAACGGGCGCCCGCTCGCGGGGAAGGGCATCACGCTCAAGCCCGCGCGCCCGCGCTTCACGACGCTCAACTACGTCGACGGCATCGCGCGCAATCCGATCGGCGAACTCGTGATCGGACGCGACGGCGTCCCGCTCACCGCGCGTCTCGTCCGTTCGACCGGCAACGCGAGCATCGACGAGGCGATCCGCAACGCGCTCTACAAGTGGCGCGCGAGCGGAACGCGGCTCGAGAAGCTGAAGCCCGGCCAGACGGTGACGATCAAGCTGCGCATGATCATGCTCGCGGACTGAGTTCGGGCGCTCGACCGCAACGGCGACCGCAACGGCGATGCCGACGACTGTCTGCATCGCACCCCACGCTCAGCACGATCGCCACGGCACGCGGCGCACGGCACGCGGCGCACGGCACGCGGCGCACGGCTCACGCCAGCCGGCGACGCCACGCGTCGATGCGGTGGTAGTCGGTCAGGTCGTACTGGATCGGCGTCACGGTGATGAAGCGCTCGTTGAGCGCCTCGACGTCGGTCCCTTCCTTCGTGTGGAAGAACTCCATGCCGTTGCCGTTCGGCCAGTAGTACGGCCGGCCGTCCGGCGCGGTGCGGCGCTCGTAGTTGTCGATCCCCGCGGCCGTGTTCATCGTCACCACCTTGATCCTCGGCATCGGGGCGTCCGCCGCATGCGTGCGCGGAATGTTGATGTTGATCACGTTGTGCGGGTCGATCGGGTGCTTCAGCACCGCGTCGATCGCGTGCCGCGCGATCTCCGCGGCACGGCGCCAGTGCGGCGCGCCGCCGCCCATGTGGAGGCTGACGGCGATCGCGGGCACGCCGAGGAACGCGGCCTCGACCGCGGCGCCCACCGTGCCCGAGTAGATCACGTTGATGCCGACGTTCGCGCCGGAGTTCATGCCGGAGATCACGACGTCGGGCCGCGAACCCGCGCCGAAGAGATCGGGCCAGAGCCGCCGCAGGCCGAGCTTGACGCAGTCGGCGGGCCGTCCCTCGACCGCGTAGCCGCGCATCGTGTCGTTCGGCGCGACCTCCTGGATCATGAGCGGCGTGTGGAAGGTGATGCCGTGGCTTGTCGCGCTCTGGACGTCGGCCGGCGCGACCGTCACCACCTCGCCCATGTCGCGGATCGCCGCGTGCAGCGCCTCGATGCCGGGTGCGTGGATGCCGTCGTCGTTGGTGAGGAGGATGCGCATGGAGCCGCGCAGTGTACGGATCGCCCGCGCGCCCGGCGGTACGATGCGCGCGTGTCGCTTCCGGGCATCCTGCTCCTCGTTCCCTGCGTGATGCTCGCGACCGCCGCCGCGATCGTGATCCTGCGCATGCGGCTTGCGGAGCGCGCCATCCCGAAGATCGAGGAGGGCGACCGCCTGCCTCCGGCGCCCGGACTCCTCTCCATCGTGATCCCCGCGCACAACGAGGCGCGCGTGATCGAGGAGAGCGTCCGGACCCTCCGCCGCCAGACGCGCCGCAACATCGAGGTCACGTACGTCCTCGACCGCTGCACCGACCGGACCCGCGAGCTGCTCGTCGCGGCGGCCGCGGGCGACGACCGCATCCGATTCGTCGAGAACGACTCCTGTCCCGCGGACTGGGCCGGCAAGTGCAACGCCTGCCGCGTCGGCGCCTCGCACGCCCGGGGCGAGTGGATCCTCTTCACCGACGCCGACTGCCGCTTCGCGCCGGAACTGCTCGACGCGATGCTCGCGATCGCGGAGTCGCGCGGCGCGGACCTCACCTCGGCGGTCGGGCGCCTGACGTTCCGGCACCGGTTCGAACGGCTGCTGCAGCCGGTCGCGGCGCTCGTCCTCTTCCGAGTCTTTCCGCTCGACAAGGCGAACCGCCGCGACCAGCCGTGGCCCTTCGCGAACGGACAGTTCCTCCTCTTCCGTCGCGAGCGCTACCGCGCGATCGGCGGACATGATCTCGTGAAGGACGCGCTGCTCGAGGACCTCTTCTTCGCCTGGCGCGTCCACCGCCAGGGAGGCCGCGTGGCCGTCGTCGACGCCTCGAGCCGCATGGAGGTCGCCATGTACGAGACGGCCGCATCCATGCGGAGCGGCTGGACCCGCATCCTGATCGAGAGTTGCAACCGCACGCCCCGCCGGCTCGTGCTTCTCGCGATCGAACTCGGGGTCGTGTCGGTGCTGCTTCCCCTGCTTGCGACGATCGCCGCCGTGGCGGGTTCCGTCGGAATCCTCCGCGGCGCGGCGAACGCCGAATCCGCCGCGCTCCTCGGCGCGGGACTCGCCTCGCTCGCGCTCGGCCTCGCCGCGGTCATGCTGGTGTACGCGCGGCAGCGCGCGCCGATCGTCTGGGCGCTCGGACATCCGATCGGAGCCGCGTGCGTCGCGTGGTGGCTGCTCGACGGCGCGCGCATGCTGCGCCGGAGGATCCCGATCCGATGGGGCGGCAGGGAGTACGTGCTCGAGCCGCGCCGCCGTCGCGGCCGCGCGGCGGCGAAGAACTGACGCGCCCGCGCGCGTGGAATCCGTGAGACGCGGCCGCGGGCGTCGAGGCCACGCGCCCCGACCGCGCGCGTGTGCTACCCTTCGTCCCCCGCTTCCCGACATGTACGTCCTGCTCCTCTCGATCCGCTACCTCACGTCGCGCATCATCCCGCTCCTCGCGGTCGCGGCGGTGGCCCTGTGCGTGGCGCTCGTGATCGTCGTCGTGAGCGTGATGTCGGGCTTCCTCGACATGGTGCGGAGTTCGGGCAAGACGCTCATCGGCGACGTCGTCGTCTCGCGCGACATCACCGGCATCCCGCACTACGCCGAGTTCATCCGCGAGATCGAGGCGCTTCCCGAGGCCGAGGCGGCGAGCCCGCTCGTCGAGACGTACGGCCTCCTCCAGATGCCCTACGGGAACGGCGACGGCGGCAAGCAGATCGAGACGGTGCAGGTCTGGGGCATCGATCCCGAGAGCTTCGACCGCGTCACCGACTACCGCTCGAAGCTCTACTGGCGCGCGCCTTCGGCCGACGAGGCGGCGGCGGTCGCTCCCGACGATCCGCGGCTCGACGCCGAGTACCAGCGCGAGGCCGAGGGCATGTCGCTGCGGACCGCCGACGGCCGGCCGGGGCTCGTCCTCGGCATCGAGATCTCGCCCTTCAACCACCGCACGAAGGATGGTTCGTACCGCACGCAGAATCCATCGCGCGTGCAGGATCCGGGCTACTTCATGCCGAACGTCGAGCCGGGACCGCTGCTCACGCTGATGCCCGTGACGGAAAGCGGCTCGATCACCACGGAGAAGAAGTCGCGCTTCGCGGTGGTGAACGAGTTCCGCAGCGGCGTCTACCAGATCGACGCGCAGCGCGTGCTCGCGCCGCTCGGCGAGATCCAGCGGATGCTCGCGCTCGACGAGGCCGACGTCGTCTCGAAGGTCGAGCGCGACGAGAACGGCCGCCCCAAGGTGATCGGCCGCACGCCCGCGCGCGCGACGACGATCGTCGTCAAGGCGAAGCCCGGCGTCGATCCGGTCGCCCTGCGCGACGCCGTCGAGGCGGCCTACGGTCGGTTCTACATCCGGATGATGGAGGACAGGGACACGTTCACGAAGCCGCCCGCGACGGTGTTCGTCGCCACCTGGGAGCAGCGCCTCGCCGACCTGATCGGCCCGGTCGAGAACGAGCGCGAACTCATGCGCACGCTCTTCTCGATCGTCTACGTCGTGTGCGCGGCGCTCGTCCTCGCGATCTTCTGGTCGATCGTCCAGGAGAAGACGCGCGACATCGGCATCCTCCGCGCGATCGGCGCCGGCCGCTCGGGCGTCCTCTCGATCTTCCTCCTCTACGGACTCCTGATCGGCGTGGTCGGATCGATCGTGGGCGTGCTGCTCGCGTGGCTGATCGTCGGCCAGCTCAACGAGATCCACGAACTGATCGGCACTCCCGCCCCGACGTGGCTTCGGATCGGCATCTGGATCGCGGTCGCGGTCGGAATCGCCCTCGTCGTCCGCGGCGTGCGCCGCGCGTCCGCGCTCCAGACGGTGCTCTGGGGCTTCGGCACGCTCGGGCTCGCGGGGTTCGCAGTGTTCCTCTGGTCCTACGAGGGCAAGATCATCTGGGATCCGAGCGTCT
>JBIIYI010000209.1:0-5598 GCA_044346895.1 Phycisphaerales bacterium | reverse complement strand
CGGGCAGCAGCGCCGGGACGCCGCCGACGACGGGAGGTGGACAGTGAGCCGTCTTCTCGCCGCAGGCGATCCCGGCATCGGTTTTGTCGAGTTCTCCCTCATCTTCTTCATGGTCCTCTTCGTGGCGATCGTCGTGCGACTTGCCTTGTCGCGCACGGATCGCTGGAGGAAGGACGCCCGCATCCCACTTGAAGACATGCCGGCCACGCACCCGGATCGCGCCGGAACCGCAGAAGGAGCCCGCCATGACGTCCCGTGACGCTTCCGCCACGACTTCCGCCACGACTTCCGAACGGAAGGAGCCGCAGCTCCTCGACCACGATTGCGACGGCATCCGCGAGTACGACAACCCGATGCCCGCATGGTGGACCGGCATCTTCTGGGTCACCATCCTCTTCGCGGCGCCGTACTTCGTCTTCTACCACCTCGGCGGCGTCGGGACGACGCTGTCGGACAGCTACGAGACCGAGGTGGGCGCGTTCTACGAGATGCAGGCGGCGAAGCTCGGCAACCTCAAGCCGGACGAGCCGACGATCCTGACCCTCGCGGGCGATGGGCAGAAGATGCTCGCGGGCCGCAACATGTTCCGCGCCAACTGCGCGACGTGCCACGGCCCCGACGGTGGCGGCCAGACCGGCCCCAACCTTACCGACGACCACTACATCAACATCCGTCGGCCGGAGGACATCTACCGCGTCGTGCACGACGGCGTGAAGTCGAAGGGCATGCCCGAGTGGGCCACGCGCTTCAGCGAGCCGCAGCTCGTGCTGCTCTCCGCGTACGTCGCCAGCCTGCGTGGCTCGCACGCGAGCGCGCCGCGCGATCCGCAGGGCGAGCGGATCGCACCGTGGATCGCACCGTGGAGCGCGCCTGCGTCGGCCACCGCAACGGCGACCTCGACCTCGACCTCGAGCGTTTCCGCATCGTCCACCGCGTCCGCCGCAGGTCAGTGAGAAGGCATCCGATGCCCGTCGAACTCCAACTTCCCGTGCTTCGGCAGGACGCCACGTCCGGCCGCACGTCCACCCGCGCGTCCGCCGCGCCGCTCGACCCGTTCCTCAGGCCCGAGGGGCGCGTCCTCGCGACGCTCGAGGAGGACGGCCGACGCCGTTGGATCCGTCCGAAGCTCTCGCCCGGCGGCTGGTGGCATCTCCGCCGCGCGGTGGCGTGGGCGCTCATCGTGATCTTCGCCCTCGTGCCGTGGACCACGTACGACGGCCTGCCGACCGTCCTCCTCGACGTCGTCGATCGGAAGTTCGTCTTCTTTGGCGCGGTCTTCCGACCGACCGAGACGCTTCTCTTCGCGCTCGGCTTCATCGCCATCTTCGTCGGGGTCTTCCTGATGACGGCGCTGTTCGGTCGAGTCTGGTGCGGCTGGGCGTGTCCGCAGACGGTCTACATGGAGTTCGTCTACCGTCCGCTCGAGCGGCTCTTCCTCGGGAAGGGTGCGATGCAGGCGAAGGCGGCCGTCGCGACCTGGAGACGCGTCGCGATGTACGCCGCGTACCTGCTCGTCTCCGCGCATCTCGCGAACACCTTCCTCGCATGGTTCATCGGCGCGGAGCGGCTGAACGACTGGATCCTCGCATCGACGCCGTCCGCGCATCCGGTGGCGTTCGCGATCTTCGCGGCGATCACGCTCCTGATGCTCTTCGACTTCGCGTTCTTCCGCGAGCAGATGTGCTCGCTCGTCTGTCCGTACGGACGCTTCCAGTCGGCGCTCCTCGACCGCGACTCGCTCGTGGTCGGGTACGACCGCGGTCGCGGCGAGCCGCGTGGACGCGCGAAGGCGCCGCGGGCGGAGTCGGGGAAGGGCGGCTGCGGAGGCGGCTGCGGCTGCGATGCGAAGGGCGGATGTGGTTCGGGCGACCGGTGCGACGGACACGGAGGTGACGCAGCGCATGGAGTCCAGGCCGAGCGCGCGACCGCGACCGCGACCGCGATCGACGGGCGACGCGGCGACTGCATCGACTGCACGCTGTGCGTCCAGACCTGCCCCGCGGGCATCGACATCCGCGACGGGCTGCAGCTCGAGTGCATCCAGTGCACGCAGTGCATCGACGCGTGCGACGCGGTGATGTCGAAGCTCGGAAAGCCCGTGGGACTCATCCGCTACTCGTCGCAGCGTGTGCTTTCGGGCGAACCGCGCAAGGGAATCCGCGCGCGTCTCGTCGTCTATCCGACGCTGCTCGCGATCGCGCTCGCCGGGATCGCGTGGCTGCTCGCGACGCGCGAGCCCGCGGCGCTCGCCGTGATCCGCGCGCAGGGCATCCCGTACGCCGAGCACGACGGCCGCATCGAGAGCGTCGTGCGCCTGCGCATCGACAACCGGATGCGCGAGGCCCGCACCTACGTCGTGGAGGGCGCCGAGGGCGTCATCCTTGCGCAGTCGGCGCGCATCGAGGTTGCGGGGGATGCGAGCGGCGAGACCGACGTGGTCGTCGTGAGCCGTCCGCAGGAGTTCGAACGGGGCCGACGCGAGGTCGAGCTCGTCGTGCGCGACGAGAGCGGCGCCTGGACCGGCGTCCTCCGGACGCATGCGCTCGGCCCGCTCGTCCTCGCTCCCATCGCGGGCGGAAAGGCTGGTCGTCCATGAAGCTGATCGAGAACCGCTGGGTGCTGGTGCCGGTCCTCCTGCTCGGAACGAGCGTCGTCATCGCGACGGCGACGGTGCTCTCGGCGGTGGTCGGACATCCGCTGGGCATGGAGCCCTCCTACGACGTGAAGGCCGCAGCCTGGGACGCGGAGCGCGAGCAACGCGCGCAGAACGACCGCCTCCGCTGGGTCGTCACGCCCGATCTCGCGAGCGACGGTGTCCACCGGAGCCTGCGACTCAGGGTGGAGGACAAGCATGCGGCGCGCGTTCCCGCCGAGCGCGTGGCGGTCGAGTGCATTCCCGTCCTGCGCGGCGAATCGCGCCGCGAGGTCGTGCTGGTGGCGATGCCCGGCGAGACGGGCGTCTTCGAAGGCGCCTTCGATTGCGGGATCGGCGGTCAGTGGGAGTTCCGCGTGACGGTCGATGCGGCCACGGGCCGCTACACCGACACCTTCCGTCGCCAGCTGCCGCACGCGAAGCCCTCGCAGGCGATTCCGGAGGCACCGCGTGGATGACGCCATGATCGGAACTCTCGCCGAGGCGTCCGCGCCGCCGCTCGCGATCCTCTCGCTCGCAGGAACGGTGCTCGCCTCGAGCATCCTCGGCAGCGCGCACTGCGCGGGCATGTGCGGTGGCGTCGCGCTGATCGCGATCGGGTCGGACGGACGCTCGCACGTCGCGCGGCAGGTCGGATACCACGCGGGTCGACTCGCGTCGTACGCGATCGTCGGTGCGGCATGCGGACTTGTCGGGAGCGCCATCGACGATGCGGGCACGCTCGTCGGCGTGCAGCGCGTCGCCTCGATCGCGGCCGGAGTCACCATCGCGCTGTTCGGTCTCGTCGCCATCCTGCGCGCCTGCGGCGTGCGCGTGCCGAGCGCCGGCGTGCCGAAGCCGCTCGTCCTCCTCGCGCAGCGCGCCCACGTGCGCGCGATGCGCCTCCCGAGCGCGTGGCGCGGCGTCCCGCTCGGACTCGCGACGCCGCTCCTTCCGTGCGGCTGGCTCTACGCCTTCGCCGCGATCGCGGCCGGAAGCGCGTCGCCCGCGATCGGCGCGCTCGTGATGGCCGCGTTCTGGCTCGGCACCGTGCCCGCGCTCGTGATCGCCTCGAACGGAGCCCGCCTTGCCTTCGCGCGTCTCGGCCGCGCGGCACCGGTCATTGCAGGCGTCGCCATGATCGCGGTCGGACTGCACGCGGCGGTCTGGCGCGCGGGCGTCGCCGAGGATGCGGCGCGCGGCGTCGAACTCGTGCGGCTCGCGTCGCATGCGAGCGGCGATGCGCAGCGGGGACCGTCGGCCGTCGGCGCCTCGGATGACTGTGAACGACTCGTGCAGCAGGCCGCAGGCCTCGCGGACGAGCTTCCGCCATGCTGCCGCGCGCGCGCCGCATCGGACGTCGCGGCGGCCTCGGCGGGCGACACGGGAGAAGCCCCTCGATGAACGGAAACCGATCGCGCTCCGGGTCGACCTCGACGGACGCCGTCCACTGCGCGCACTGCACGCATCCCGTGCCTGCGGCCGAACGCCGCGACGGCGAGGAACTGCAGTTCTGCTGCAGCGGCTGCCGCGCGGTGCATGCGTCGATCCACGCGTGCGGACTCGAGGGCTACTACGACCTGCGCCGACGGCTCTCGGAGCGCGAGGAGGCGGAAGGCGGGTCAGGAAGGGAAGACGGCTCCGGCCGCCGGGACGATTCTCCTGCGCGCGTGAGCGGTCGCGGCTTTGAATCCTTCGACGAACCGGCATTCCTCGGCCGTCATGCGAGGTCCGATGTCGCGGGCCGTTGTTCTGGCGAGTTCCGGATCGACGGTATCCGCTGCGGCGCCTGCGTCTGGCTCCTCGAGGCGATGCCGCGCATCGAGCACGGCGTCGAGGCGGTGCGCGTCGATCCCGCGCGCGGCACCGTGCGGATCGCCTGGAACCCGGAGCGCGTGCGCCTCTCCAGCATCGCGCGGCGTTTCGACACGCTCGGCTACCAGCTGGTCGCCTTCGCGGATCCCGCGGCGGTCGAGCGGGAGCGGGCGGTGCACCGCGCGTGGCTCGTGCGGATCGGAGTTTCGGGCGCGATCGCGAGCAACGCGATGGCGGTCGCGTTCGCGCTGTACGGCGGGCTCTTCGCGGAGATGGCTCCGGCGTACCGGATGCTGTTCCAATGGGTGTCGGTGACGCTCGCGATCGTGGCGCTCTCGTTTCCGGGCCGCGTCTTCCTCGCGAACGCGCTTGCCTCGATCCGCACGCGCACGCCGCACATGGACCTTCCGGTCGCGTTCGGCCTCGTCGCGGCGATCGGCGCGGGCATCGTGGCCACCGTCCGCGGCGCGGGCTCGATCTACTGCGAGAGCGCGTCGATGCTCGTCTTCCTCCTCCTCGTCGGGCGCTACGTCCAGTACGGGCGGCAGCGGAAGGCGCGCGAGCAGGTCGAGCTCCTCCTCGCGATCGTGCCGTCGATCGCGCGTCGGGTGCGGGCGGACGGCTCCGTGCAGGAGGTCTCCATCGACGCGCTCCTTCCGGGGGAGCGCGTCGAGGTGACCGCAGGCGAGACGTGCCCCGCGGACGGAAGGCTGCTCTCGTCCGCGGTGCATGTCGATCTCGCGCATCTCACGGGCGAGAGCGTTCCGGTGCGCGTCGAGCGCGGCGCGCCCGTCTACGCGGGCTCGCGCTTCACGACCGGACCGGTCGAGGTCGAGGTCGTCGTCGCCGGTTCGGAGACGCGCGCGGCGCGGCTTCTTGAACTCGTGCGCGACGCGTCGCAGCGGCGCGCGCCAGTCGAGGAACTCGCGAACCGGATGGCCGGATGGTTCCTCGTCGGCGTGATCGTCTCGGCGGCCACCACGCTCGCGTGGTGGTGGCCGACGCTCGGTCCCGAGGAGTCGATCGAGCGCGCGATCGCGATGCTGGTGGTGACCTGCCCGTGCGCGCTCGGGCTGGCGACGCCGCTCGCGGTGGTCGCCGGTCTCGGAAAGGGCGCGCGTCGCGGCGTGCTTGTCAAGGGTGGCGACATC
>JBIIYI010000208.1:0-5636 GCA_044346895.1 Phycisphaerales bacterium | reverse complement strand
AGGTCATCGGCGGCGACGGCTACTTCTCAGTGGCCGAGTCGACCTGGACGGGTGCCTACGGCAGCGCGGATCTCGTTCTGCCCGGACCCGCGACCGCGAACCCGCTCAACTTCGAGAACAGCGACAACGTCACCCACATCCTGGTGCGCGGCTGGACCGGTGCGATCAACACCGACCTCGACACCAACGACGACGGCGTGCTCGATGTGACGCCGTGGACGGAACTCGTCGACTCGATCGCGATGACCGTCAGCCCCGGCAGCGCTCCGGCCACCGGCGCCGAGTGGTGGTACGGCGCGAACCGCGTCGGTCCGGATGGCACGTTCGTCCCCGGACACGCGTTCCGCTGCGAACCCGCCGGGACCTGGCAGATCGGTCCCTTCGGCAATCCCGGCCAGGTCCTCGCCGACACCGCCGGCGCGGCGAACTCCGCCTGCACCACCTGCGGCCCCGGCGCCGGCAACTGCCACGCGGTCCACGCCGCCCCGGGCTGCGTCGACCCGACCTGCTGCAACGCGGTCTGCGCGATCGACCCGACCTGCTGCAACACCACGTGGGATCAGGACTGCGTGAATCAGGCCCGCACGTCGTGCCTCCAGTCGGGCACGGCTCCCGCGCTTGAGATCACCGAGATCCGCATGGACGAGCCGGGCAACACCGACCCGAACGAGTACATCGAGATCAAGGGCGTCCCGGGCACCAGCCTGAACGGCGTCTCGCTCGTCGTCGTCGGCGACGGAGCCGACCTCGACGGCGTGTTCGAGGCGGTCGTCTCGCTCAACGGCCTCTTCATCCCGAAGGACGGCTACCTCCTCATCGCCGAGTCGACCTACACGCTCGGCACGGCGGATGCGGTGCGCAGCCTCAACTTCGAGAACGGCGATACCGCGACCTACTTCCTCGTCTTCAACTTCCTGCAGCTCGTCAACACCGACGGCGACGCGGACAACGACTGCGCGCTCGACGGCACCCCGTGGGACACGACGATCGATTCGGTCGCGGTGCTCGCCGCCGACGGACGCTGCGCGTACTCGGCGAACGCGGCCGGACCGAACTACTTCGGCTTCCCGCCGCACGTCGTCAAGTGCGCCAGCGGCGCGTGGGGCTTCGGCCGCCTCGATCCCGCCGATCCGACCGGCTTCGGCACCCCCGGAACGCCGAACACCGTCTGCCCGCCGGCCTACGCCTGCGGCGACACCTCGGCTCCGTCGTGCTACGAGCCGCACGCGTCGGCCGGTTGCTCGGACGGCGACTGCTGCGATGCGGTCTGCCGCATCGACGTGACCTGCTGCGAACTCGAGTGGGATGCCGCGTGCGCCGAACTCGCGCTTCTCAACTGCTTCGTGCCGAAGACCGCCCCCGAGGCGATCATCACCGAGGCCCGCATCGATCAGATCAACTCGGACAACGACGAGTACTTCGAGCTCTACGGCGCTCCGGACACCCTGCTCAACGGCCTCACCTACATCGTGATCGGTGATGGCGGCACCACGCAGGGCTCGGGCGTCGTCGAAACCGTCATCGGCCTCCAGGGCCAGCGCATCCCGGCGGACGGGTTCTTCCTCGCCGCGCGCAGCACCTTCACCCTCGGCGGCGCGGTCGCGGATCTCTCGATCACTTCGGCGAACGACCTCTTCGAGAACTCGGACAACGTCACCCACATGCTCGTCTTCGGCTTCACCGGCACGCTCGGCCAGGATCTCGACACCGACGACGACGGCACCCTCGACGTGACTCCTTGGGCGAGCGTGAACTCCACGCTTGCGTTCATCGAGAACGCCGCGGTCCCGCCGGTCGGCACCGAGTACGCCTACGGAACCGTCCGCGTCGGACCCGACGCGAACGGCTTCGTCCCGAGCCAGATCTCGTTCTGCCCGGGCAGCGAGGAGTACACGATCGGCGTCTTTGATCCGACCACCGCTCCGGCGGGTTCGGAAACCCCGGGCGCGGGCGTGAAGGGCTGCGAGTACGAGACGGGCAACCCCTGCCCGTCCGACCTCGACGGCGACGGCGCGATCGGTGCGAGCGACCTCTCCGCGCTCCTCGGCAACTGGGGTAACGCGGGCGTCGGCGACATCGACGGCGACGGCTCCGTCGGCGCGAGCGACCTCTCCGCGCTCCTCGGCGCGTGGGGCCCCTGCCTCTGATCAGGCGGGTCGCCACCGGGGCTCCCTCGGTCGACTCGTCAGGATCGCAAGTGACACATCCCCGGCGGCTGGACTTCGGTCCAGCCGCCGGTTTCATTCCATGCAGCCCGCGATGCTGCGTATACCCTGCCGTCCATGACCCAAGCGGTCCAGTTCCTCGCCTCGGTCGGCTGGTCGGCGATCCTCGCGCTCGATGGATTCGGACGCTTCGCGCTCTTCGCCTTCAACGTCTTCCGCATCGCAGCGACGGATCTCCGCTCGTGGCTCCACTGGCGGCAGATCGGTCAACCGCTCTACACGGTCGGCGCCGCCAGCGTGCTCGTCGTCGCGATCACCGGCGGCTTCATCGGCATGATCCTCGCACTCGAGGGCTACGACCAGTTCGCCGCACTCGGACAGGAACAGCAGATGGGCGGCGTGATCAACTCCGCGGTGACGAAGCAGATCGGTCCGGTGCTCGCCGCGGTCATGCTCGCGGGCCGCGTCGGCGGGTCGCTCGCGGCCGAGCTTGGCTCGATGCGCGTGACGGAGCAGCTCGATGCGATGCGCGCGATGTCCGCCGATCCGGTGCGGACGCTCGTCGTGCCGCGCGTCATGGCGTGCCTCATCATGACGCCGCTCCTCACGATCTACTCGGATGTCGTCGGCTCGTTGGGCGCATGGGCGGTCGTCACCGGCTACTTCGGCGTCACCAACGCCGACTACTGGCACTACACGGCGATCTTCGTCTCGGCGTGGGATCCGCTCACCGGCGTCGCGAAGAGCGCGGCGTTCGGCCTCGCGATCGGACTCATCAGCTGCTACAAGGGATTCCACTGCTCGGGCGGCGCGACCGGAGTCGGCCGCGCGGCGACGGAGAGCTTCGTCGCCAGCTTCCTCTCGATCATCGTGCTCAACCTCGTGCTGGCGCAGTTCGTGAACGGCATCCAGCACCTCTTCGATCCGTCCAGTCTCAAGACGCTCATCAGCTGAAAGGCACGCGATGCGCCGGCCCAACCCACTCCTCGCCGTCGTGTTCCCGTCCGCCATCGCGCTCGCGATCACCGCTTCACCTGCGCACGCGCAGCAGCAGCCGAATCCGCCGACGCAACCGGCGCAGCCGAATCCCAATCCAAACCCGCAACCCGCGCCGCCCGCCCAGAGCATCGCGATGGTGCGGACGAGCCCGAAGGTGCGGCAGATGCAGCTCGAGATCTCGCTCTACGGAAACTACGACGCGAATCCGACCCGCCAGCTGCAACCGGGCCAGCCCGTTCCGGCCGGATACCAGAACACACCGTTCCAACTCCGCGGCAGCACGAAGATCGCGGTGCCCGTGCTGCTCCGCACCAGCTGGTGCGACACCGACTTCACCAGCCTCGACGCGCGGGTCGTGATCGACGGCTTCCAGACGAAGCTCGATCCGGCCACCGTGTTCACCCGAACCGCAAGCGGCCCCGAGGCACTGCTCGTCTTCGGCGTGAATCCGCAGAACCAGACCGGACAGAACGAGATCCGCGTGAGCGCGAACTGGCAGGTGCAGCGCTGGGAACTCGACGTCGACGAGAACATCGCCGCGCGCTCGACCTGGCCGCGCAAGCCCGAGGCGAAGCTCGGCCGCTTCCTCGGCGCCGAGCCGGGCATCGACCCGACCAACCCGCTCATCCTCAGGATCGCCGACAGCGCCACCTCGGGCGGCGCGCGTTCGGCGAGTCCGTTCATCGCCGCGCGCAACGCAGTGGCGGCGATCGCAGGCGCCTACAAGACGGTCACAGGCGGCACCAGCGACTTCGGTCCGGACGGCTCGCTGCGCGGTATCGGATTCTCACCCGACGGCATGGCGTGGGGGCTCGACGTCGGCCGCGGCTCGCCGGTCGAGATCTGCGCGACCTGCGTCGCCGGCCTCCGCGCGATCGGGATCCCCGCGCGCATCGTCTACTGCATCGACGAGGATGGCGAGACGGCGCAGGGACGCACGCGTTCCAAGTTCCGCTTCATCGGCGAGTTCTTCCTGAACGACATCGGATGGATCCCGTTCGACCCGATGCAGATGCGGCAGAAGGGCGTCTCCTCCCGCCGCGGCAACGGACCGATCGTCGGATTCGCGAACGTGGACGGACTCGAGACCTGCACGCCGTTCGCGTTCCGCACCGTGCCCGATGGCTACGACCGCGCCGATCGCTATGCCCTCTGGGGCTGGATCTCGCGCGGGGTTGGAGTCAACGAGTCCACGGCGATGTCGCGCATCGTGCTTTCGGATAGTTCCCGCGGAAACGGCAAGGTTCCGAGCATGCCTGCTCCGGCCGGCGATGAGGGCCCATGATGAGGGCCCATGATGAGGGCCCATGATGAGGGCCCATGATGCGAGTCCATGATGGCGACTTCTGCTGATCGCCTCTTCGAACGTCCTCTGCAGACGGCCTGTAATGTCCGCATCGCCACGACGCGATCGGTCCCGCGCGGCACCACGGCCCCGCCGTTCGAGTCGCGGAGACTCTCCGAGTGAAGACCTTCGTCGCCGGAAGCCGATGAAGGATGCATGATCGATCGCAGTTGTGACGCCGATCCTGCCCCCGTCGTTCAGGCCGATCTCCTTCGCGAGATCATCCTCGAGGTCCGCGCGCTCGCCGACGCCACCGGCCACCCCTGCATGATGGCGCGCCCCGAGATCGTCGAACGACTCGCCGAGGAGCGACTCCTCGCCCGACAGCGCGCCGCCGCGGAGAACGCCGCGCGCTACCGGCGCTCCGCCTGAATCAGGTCACCGAAGACCCGCGCAGCATGGCGTTCGCCACGCGATGCGTGATCGCGTGCAGTTCCGCCGTGCGCTCGGAGGAGGTCCTGCCGTCCGCGCCAAGCGCGTAGCCGCCGGAGAGCGTGACGCACGTGGCGATCCCCGCTTGCCAGACGCGCTCGAGCACCATGCGGTCGCGCGCGGCGATGCCCTCCTCGGAGAGCGCAAGACGCCCGAAGCGATCGCCTTTCGCGACGTCCACGCCCGCGAGATAGAAGGCGAGATCGGCCCGCGCGCGCTCGACGGCGACCGGCAGGTGCTTCGCGAGGGCCTCGAGGTACGCGTCGTCGCCGAGGCCGTCCGCAAGCGGCACGTCGAGGCTCGATGGCGGCTTGCGCAGCGGGAAGTTCCTCTCGCCGTGCATCGAGAAGGTGAAGACGTCGGGGTCGCCCGCGAAGATCGACGCCGTGCCGTTCCCGTGATGGACGTCGAGGTCGACGACGAGGATGCGCAGCCCGCGCTCGCGACGAAGGAGCCGCGACGCGACGGCGACGTCGTTCAGCGTGCAGTAGCCCTCGCCCGCATCGCGCAGCGCGTGGTGCGTCCCTCCGGCGAGATTCGCCGCGAGCCGGGTGCGCGAGCGGAGCGCGGAGCGCGCCGCGTCGATCGTCCCCTGCACCGCGAGCCGCGCCCGCCGTACGAGCCGCGGCGACCACTCCATCCCGATCCGGCGCTGTTCATCGCGCGAGAGCGTCCCGTCCCGCAGCCGCGCGAGA
>JBIIYI010000207.1:0-5644 GCA_044346895.1 Phycisphaerales bacterium | reverse complement strand
CTCGTCGGCTTCGAGCGCGAACGGCGGAGCGACACGTTCGCGGGCGTCCGCACGTTCGGCCTCGCGGCGCTGGCAGGAGGCGTGGCCGCGCTCGTCGGTCCGAGCGACGGCACTCCGTGGCCGCTGCTCGTGGTGACGGCGATCTCGGCCGCCGCGGGCATCGCCGGCGGGATCGCCTCGAGCAACGGTGCGGCGCGGGATGGCGCACTGCGCGCGGCCGCGGACGACGGCGTTCCGAACGGTTCGGACGCGGTGCGCGGAGCCGCGCCGGAATCCGAGCGACCGCGCGAGATCGGCCTCACGACGGCGTTCGCGCTCGTCGTCACCACGCTCCTCGGCGGATACGCGGTGCTCGGCGATCGCGCGACGACGGTCGCGGGCGCGGGCACGCTCTTCCTTCTTCTCTACGTGCGCGACCCGCTGCATGCGGTGATCCGACGGCTCTCGAAGGAGGACGTCCGCGCGATCGCGATCTTCGTGCTCATCGCACTCGTCGTGCTCCCGGTGCTGCCCGACCGCGACGTCGGGCCGCTCGATGCGGTCAATCCGCGCTCGGCGTGGCTGCTCGTCGTGCTCGTCGTGGGGCTGAGCCTCGCGGGCTACGTCGCGCAGGCGCTGCTCGGGCCGCGCGCGGGCGTGCTCGCGACCGGGCTCCTCGGCGGGCTCGTCTCGAGCACCGCGACCACCGCGGGCGCGGCGCGTCGTGCGCGCGAGGGCGGCTCGCCGCGCGCTTCCGCGGCGGCGGCGCTGCTGGCCTGCGGAGTGCTCCCGATCCGTCTCCTCGTCCTGCTCGGCGTCGTCTCGCGGCCGCTCGCGACCGTGATCTGGCCGTGGCTGGCGGGCATCGCGCTCGCGACCTTCGCCGCCGGACTCGTCTCGCTCCGGCGTGCGCCCCACGTCGGTGAAACCGCTGGCTCGACTGCGCTCGAGCCTCCGCGCAACCCGACCCAGCTTTCCTCGGCGCTCGTCTTCGCCGGAATCTTCGTCCTGATCCGCATCGTCACGAAGGCGACGATCCTCTACGCCGGGACGAGCGCGCTCTTCGTCGTCGCGGCGGTGAGCGGCATCTCGGACATGGATGCGATCGCGCTGTCGATCGCGCGCGAACTGGAGGCGGGCGCCGGCGCCGTCGGCGATGTCGTGCCCGAGCATGCGGGAATCACCGCGACGACGGCCGTGCAGGCCACGCTGGTGGCGCTCGCCGCGAACACGCTCTTCAAGCTCGGCATCGCGCGCATGATGGGAAATGCGCGGCTCTTCTGGATGATGCTGTCCGGACTCGGCGCGGCGCTTGTCGTGGCGATCGCGGGCATCGTCTTCGCGTGATGCCGTGAAGTGCGCGCGTCAGCGCTCGGTCGGCATGGCGAAGTGATCGGCCGGGAACTCGATCGGCTCGATCCGCCGGAGGTGGAGTTCGCGTGGCGGGAACGGCGGGAGCATGCCGCGTGCGGGCCGATAGTCGTCGAACTGGGGCGGAAGTCCATCGCGCGGCGGGAGTCCATCGCGCGGCGGGAGTCCATCGCGCGGCGGAAGTCCATCGCGCGGCGGAAGTCCATCGCGCGGCGGAAGTCCATCGCGCGGCGGGCCGCGCGGGTCGCGCGCGCTGCCACGCGGGTCGTTCCGCGCATCGCCCCGTGGTTCTCCCCTTGGTTCTCCCCGCGGTTCTCCCCGCGGTTCGCCGCGTGGTAGGCCGCGTGGTTCCGTCGGAACGTCCCATGCGAGCCGGGCGGCGAGCACGACGTTGCGTTCGGTGTCGATCCAGAGCTCGATGTCCTCCGGCCCGCGCGCGCGCGCGGCGCGCGTGGCCACGATGTGCATCGATCCGCGCAGTTCAGCGGGACTTTCGGCACCCGCGCGCGCGGCGACGGCGATGTAGGAACGCTGCACGAGCCGCAGGAGGGCGTCCATCCGTTCGATCGCGACCTCACCCGACGGATCCTCGATCCACCGCGGCCAGAGGACGCGCGAGTCGAGCGGGCGCACCGTGCCGTCGATGGCGCGCTCCCACGCGCCGCCGTCGCCCGATGCCCGGGTCGTGGAACCGAAGTCGCCGGCGACGAGATCGAGCCGCTGCTCCCCGCCGCGGAGATCCCACGTGCCGACGAGTTGCGGGAGACGTGCGGTCTCGTCGCGGGCGTCCGATCGCGGCGGAAGCACGACGCGAACCTGGTAGCGCCGAGATCCGCTCGACGACTTCGCCGATGCCTCCGTCCGGAGCGCCGCGCCGAGCACGGTGGAGGCGCTCGTCTCGTACGGGAAGACGAGGAGCAGCGCGCCAAGCGCCAGCGCGATCATGGCCGCGCGTGCGATGGCCACAAGCCGTCCGCGAGAGATCGGACGCGGGAACCCATGCACCCGGCGCTCGGCGTCGAGTGCCGCGAACGCGCGGGCGAGTCGGGCCTCCCGCAAATCCTCGCGCTCGAACCGTGCGGTCAGCAGCGCATCGACGACGCGCGCCGCCGCGGACTCTTCGCGCAGGAGCCCGTCGTTCACGATCCCGTCGTTCACGATCTCGGCGTCGCCGTCGTTCCGATCGGGGTTCATGCGGTCGCTCCCTTCGCGGGCCCTTCAAGCCCTCGGCTGACCTCGCCCATCGCGCCGTCCGCCTCGTCGGCGAACGCGCCCTTGCCGCGCAGGCATTCCGCGAGCATCGCGCGCGCCCGCTGGAGGCGCTTCTTCACGAGTTCCTCGCTTCCGCCGATGGCCTGCGCCACTTCCGCAAGCTGCCGCGTCTCGCGGTAGGTCGCCTGCACGACCTCGGCGTACATCGCCGGAAGCCGCGCGAGGCAGTCGTCGAGCGCCGAGAGCCGCTCGCGGAAGCTCATCGCGGGCTCCGCGCCCTCGCCGCGCGACCGTTCGAAGCACGCGACGTTGCGCTCGATGAGGTCGAAGGTCGCGGGATCGGTCGCATGCATGCGGCGGTGCCGCGAGGCGAGGTCGAGCGCGACGAGCCGCGCGATGCCGCGAAGCCACGGGCCGAACGGACGCGTGCGGTCGTAGTCGGCGAGCCGCCGCCACGCGACCAGCACGGTTTCCTGGAAGACGTCGTCCGCGTGCGCGCGGCCGATGCCCGCGCGGATCGAGGCCATGAGGCCATCCGAGTGCTCTCGGACGAGCACTTCGAAGAGTTCGCGGGCGGAAGGGTCGTGGCGCGTCATGGACTGTTCGGAGTGCCCGGAGTGCTCGGGGTGCCCGTGCGGTGGAGCCCCGGTCTTGCGCCGTGGCGGGTTGCGGGGGACAGGATTCGGGATGATTGCGCTTCGGGCCGCGCTCGACGCGCGGTGCGTTCGGCCCGGGCGGCGCGCGGTCTACGCGTCGACTCCGGATTGGGCGAGGAATCCGATCACCACCACGAAGCCGGCCAGCACGATTCCGCCGAACATCATCAGGAATCCGATGGCGAGGCAGAGGCCGCTCGCGAGGACGGCGGGCGTCGCGTTCGCGCGGCGCCGGGGCATGCAGCGTCCGAACACGATGACCGTGAGCCGCGTGGCCCGATAGCCGAGCCAGGCGCCGGCGAGTGGGATGGGCGCGAAGAGCAGCGCGGCGTGGAGCGGCTCGGGTTCGTAGGCGATCGACTGCGTGATCAGAACAACGAGGATCAGCAGGAAGAAGAGGGCGATCGCGAACGGCAGGGCGAGGTACCCGGTGATGCGAAGACGGCGCATGCGCCGAGGGATGGTGACCGTCTGCGGATCGAAGTCGGCGCCGCACTCGGGGCAGTTGCCGCGTTCGCCGGGGCTGTCCACGTGGCGCCCTATGTGGCCCTCTCCGTGGCCCTCTATGTGGCCCCCTATGTGGCCCCCTATGTGTCCCCCTATGTGACCCTTGAGTGTGAAGCCGCAGTGATCGCAATGCGGCTCCGGGAGCGCGCTCGTGTATCGCTCGATGAACTTCGGCGACTCGGCCATGCGCGAAAGGTCGCAGGAAGAAGCGTGCCGTGCAAGCGGAGCGCGCGGATTCCCCAGCGCGGATTCCCCAGCGCGGATTCCCCAGCGCGGATTCCCCAGCGCGGATTCCCCCGTGCGGATTCCCCCGTGCGCGACCCCGTCAGCGCGCGGCCGCCATGCGCGGGTAGTCGTTGTAGCCGCGCGCGCAGTCGCCGTAGAACGTCGTGTCGTCCCATGGCGCGAGCTCGGCGCCCGCCGCGAGCCGCTCGGGCAGGTCGGGATTCGAGATCGCAAGCCTGCCGAAGGCGATCGAATCGCCGAGACCGCGCTCGATGTCCCGCTCGGCGGCGGCGACATCCGCACCGTAGCCGTTGAGCACGATCGGGCCGTCGAAGCGCGCCTTCATCTCGCGCGCCAGTCGTTCGGAGAAGTGCCCGTTCCAGCCGTCCTTCCCCCAGTAGTGGTTGAAGAGGTGGAGGTACGAGAGGCGGCGCCTGCCGAGTTCCTCGGCGACGCGCTCCATCAGTTCCTCGTCGTCGTGGTGGTGCGGGAGGTCGTTCACGCTTCCCATCGGCGAAAGCCGCACGCCGACGCGCCCGTACGAGAACGCCTCGCCCGCGACGTCGACGACGTGCATCAGGAGCCGCATGCGGTTCTCGATCGATCCGCCCCACGCGTCGTCGCGCTGGTTGAGGCTTCCCGAGAGGAACTGGTTGATGAGGTACGAGTTCGCGGCGTGCACCTCGACGCCGTCGAAGCCGGCGGCCTTCGCGGAGCGCGCGGCGTGCGCGAAGTCCTCGACGACGCGCGCCATCTCGTTCGTCTCGAGCGCGCGCGGCATGCTCGCCTCGACGCGCTCGCGGCGGCCGTCGGCGTGCCGGATGCTGACGTAGCCCTTCGATCGCGCCGCGACGGGCGCGACCGGCGGCTGGCCATCGGGCTGGTGCGACACGTGGCTCACGCGGCCGACGTGCCAGAGCTGGCAGTAGATGCGTCCGCCCGCGGCGTGCACGCGATCGGTGACGAGCTTCCATCCCGCGATCTGCGCTTCGGAGTAGATGCCGGGCGTCTGCGGGTAGCCCTTGCCCTCGGGGGAGATCTGCGTCGCCTCGGTGATGAGGAGTCCGTACGACGCGCGCTGCGCGTAGTGCTCGGCCTGCATGTCGCCTGGAATGTCGCCCGGCTGCCGCGCGCGCTGGCGCGTGAGCGGCGCCATGACGACGCGGTTCGGGCAGGCGAGCGAGCGGAGCGTGATCGGCTGGAGGAGGAGGTCGTGCGGCATCGGGAACTTCCGGGGCGGCGCATCTTCGCAGGAATGCGCGGCGCCGATTCGCGTCAGACGGGGCCCCGTTCGTGCTATCACTCCCGGACCTTCGCCCTTTCCCGCGATCCTCAGCCCACCCCCGACCAACATGCACGCCGCCAACCGCTCCATGCCGTCTCCATCCGTCCGCACCGCCATGCTCTCGACCGCCTGTCTCGCCGCGGCGCTCGCCGCTCCGCTCGCCGGATGCAACACCGCGCCGAAGTACGCCAATCGCCAGTCCTTCGCGCTCGAGGCGAAGGCCGCCGAGGGCTGGTTCGACGAGAACGTCTCGGGCTTCCGTGAGCAGATCCGCGGGAGCGGTGGCTACATCATCTTCCCCGACGTCGGCGAATGGGGCGTCGTGTTCGTGGGCGGCACGTTCGGCCGCGGGGGCGTCTACGACGCCGACGGCACGCAGATCGGCTGGGCGGCGATCAACCGGACCGGC
>JBIIYI010000205.1:0-5683 GCA_044346895.1 Phycisphaerales bacterium | reverse complement strand
TGTGCGATGGCCGCCGCGCTCGGTCCGCTTTCCCAGTCGGAGGAAATCACGATCGTCGAGCGTCGGCTGCCCGATGCGCCCGGTGGCATGGGTTTCCTGCTCATGCCGAACGGACTCGAAGCCCTTCGCCAGATCGCGCCCGCGATCGACTGGACCTCGAGCGGACGCTGGATCGAGCGCGCATCGCTCCGCGCGTCGGATGGCGACATCCTCGCCGAACACGCGCTCGAGCCCGCCCTCTGCGTCTCGCGCGTCCGCTTCCTCGCGCTTCTGCGCGAAGCCGCGCTCGCCTCCGCTTGCACGCGCTTCGTCGAAGGCGCTTCGGTCGCGTCCATCGCGCGAGATGGCTCAGGTGGTGACGCCGAACTCGCACGCGCGGCGATCCTCGACGATGGACGCACGCTCGAAGGCGACTGCTTCTTCGGCTGCGATGGCGCGCGGTCGCGGATCCGCGAGCACCTCTTCCCCGGAGCGCGCCTCTCCGACGCCGCCGTGCACGAGGTCGTCTCGGTCGCGGACGCTCCCGAGCTTGCCCACGAACTCGGGACCACCTTCCGCAAGTACCACGATCCGCGCGGCGGTCTTGCGGTGGGCATGCTGGCCGAAGGCGGCGGCCGCGTGGTGTGGTTCATCCAGATGGATGCGCGCGCGCATCGGCTCGAGCGCGCATCGCCCGACGGCTTCGCCGCATTCGCCGACGCGGCGCTCGCCGACTGGCCGGCCGACGTCCTCGAGGCGATCGCCTGCACCGACTTCGCGAGGTCGCACCTCTGGCAGACGCGGGATCTCCCGCCACTGCGGTCGATGCACCAGGCGAACGTCGCCCTCCTCGGCGATGCGGCGCACGCATGCCTCCCCTTCACGAGCCAGGGAGCGAACGGCGCGCTCGTCGATGCGGCGCTCCTCGGACGGCTGCTCCGTCCGGCACGGACGCCGCGGGAGAGCGCCTGCGCATTCGCGGAGTACACGCGGATCCGGCGACCGCATCACAGGCGGATGTTCGAGGAGGGACGGCGCATCCGCGACGCGTTCCTCGTGCCCGTCGGAGCGCACGGCCCTGCGCTTCCGCTCGTCGCCTGAGGCGCGTGAGGGCGCCTCAGGCGATTCCTTCCGACTTTCGCCCCTCTCGTGCACGGATTTCAAGGCTTCCCTGAACCACCCCCCGGTCACCCGCGAAGAGCACACCCGCTGGTGGGCCGGTCTGAGAAGACACAGGTACTCGATGCCGACACGATCGCAGATCTCCAAGCCGAGTGCCGTCGCCGCCTCCGCTTCCCTTCACGCATTCGCCTCGATTCCCGTCTCGAGCGGCGCCGTCCAGGGCGGCCCGACCCACGTGCGCACCGCGCTCGCATCGCGGTCGGCTCCCGACTTCGACGCGCTGCGGAAGCGCGCATTCAACCTGCGCTGGGCGGAATGCCCGCCCGACGTCATTCCGCTGACGGCGGCCGACCCCGATCTTCCCGTCGCATCGGCCGTGACGAACGCCGTCGCTCGGTACGTGGCCACGCCGCACCTCCCCTACGGTCCGCCCGCGGGGCTGCCGGAGTTCCGCAACGCGCTCGCCGCGCACTTCGCGCGCACCAAGTCGGCGGACGTCGATCCGACGCGCGTCATCGCCACCAACTCGGCCGCGAGCGCGATCACGCTCGTCGCGCGCGCGCTGCTGCGGCCGGGCGACGAGGTGATCGTGCAGGATCCCGTCGACTTCCTCGTCGCCGAAAGCGTGCGGCGCGCCGGTGCGACCGCCCGGTTCTGGAAGGCGCAGGATGGCCGCTTCACCGCCGCCGGGCTCGAGGAGGCGCTTGGCAGTGCCGCAAAGACGCGCGTGCGAGCGATCTTCGTCTGCCATCCGCACAATCCGATGGGCACCCTGTGGAGCGCCTCCGAAGTGCGCGCGATCGCGCAGGTCGCGGCCGAACGCGGCATCGCGATCGTGTCCGACGAGGTGTGGTCGGACGTCGTCCTCGACGGTCGGCCGTGCCGCTCCTTCGCGGCGCACGGTTCCGACGACTGCCACGCGTGGGTCGTGCACGGCATGTCGAAGGGGTACGCGATGGCGGGCCTCAGGATGGGCGCGGTGATCGCGCCCGATCGCGCGGCGGCCGACGCGTTCGTGTCCTCGCAGGGCTTCGCCCACACCATCGAGGGCGCGTCGACGCTTTCGCAGATCGCGGCGACCGCCGCGCTCCGCGAGGCGGACGCGTGGCGCGCGAACTTCCTCGATCACTGCACCCGCATGCGCGACATCGCCATGCGTCGGCTGTCGAAGCTCGAGGGCGTGTCGATCCGAACCGCGCCCGAGGCGACCTTCGTCCTCTTCGCGAACGTCACCGGGACGGGCATTCCCGAGGAGGAGCTCGCCCGACGCATCGAGCGCTGCGCGCGCGTGCGCGTCGTGCCGGGCAGTCCGCGCTGGTTCGGCGCAGGCGCCGCGGGCCACATCCGGCTCAGCCTCGCGACGACGCACGAGGTGCTCGACGAGGCGCTCACCCGGCTGGAACTCTCCTGGACCGAGATCCTCGCGCGGGATGCGAGGCGCTGAAGATCGCGGCGGCGCTCGTGCCCGCGCCCGCCCGGCTCACGGCGCGAAGTCGACGATGTACGACTTCCGCCACTTCGGACGCCACGTGCGCACGAGTTCCTCGTGAATCGGGTGCTCGAGATACGCCCTGTAGTCCTCGACCGAGTCGAACTGGACGATGATGCCGAGGTCGTAGTCGCGGCTGACGTTCGCGCGCCCGATGTCGACGGGTGCGCCGCAGACGTACCCCTTCACCATCGGAATCGCCGGAAGCGCCGCGTCGCTCGCCGCGCGCATCGCGGGAATGTCGGCGTCGTCGGCGAGATCGACCAGGACGACATGCTGCAGCTTCGCGGGCATGGTCGGCGGCGGCGCGTCGGACGACCGCGCGGACGAGACCGGCGTCATCGGCGAGGGCGTGCTGCCGCAGGCACCGGGCAGAAGTGCCGCTGCGGCGAGAAGCGCGCGCGGAAGGACGGCGGTCGCGGGATCGAGGCGGGATCGCATGGCGGAAGCGTACAGACGACGGGACGCCCGCGGGCGTGCTCAGTCGACCGCTCGCAGCGCCTCGATGCGCTCGGACTCCGTCGGCGCGTGGCGCTCGACGAGGTCTGCGAGCATGCGTCCGAGCGCGTCGCGGTCGGCGAATGCGCGGGGCTTCGCCGAAGCGAACGACGCGGCGCGCGGCGCCTGCGGCGCGACGTTCGCGGCGCCCGCCTTCGCCGACTCCGCCTCGATCCATGCTGCATCGACGCGCTCCGGCAGTTCCGGCGTCGCGAACCAGATGCGCGCGGTCGTGGGATCTCCGACGCGGGTCTTGGCCGGTTCACCCGCGACATCCGACTCGACCCGCTCGGTCCACTCGGGAACGACCACGACGAGGAGACCGCTTCCCATGCCGGTGTTGATGCGCTCGGCGGTCTGCGCGCCCACGATCAGCACCGGTTCCGCCACCTGGCGCGGGATGAGATACGCCTCGGGCGCACGAAGGACCAGAATGTGTCCGCGCGTGTACTCCGGGCGCTCCTTGCGCATGCTGTGGGTGAAGGGCGACGCCAGTTCGAACGGGATGACCTCGACCAGTTCGGTCACCGCGGCCGGCGTGGCCGGCATCGCGGGCATGCCGCGCTCCTGCGCGGGTGGCTTCGATGGCGGCGCCGACTCCTGCGACTGCGCGGTGACGACGGAGGCGCATGCGAGGGCGGCGAGTGCCGTCGAGGCGAGGATGCGCACGGACGTGGCGATCGGGCGCCGCGCGGCGGTCGGGCGAGGGGCAAGCCGGATGATCGGGGCGGAGTGGTCGTTCATGACGGTCCTGATGGATGTCTGGGTGTGGATCGGGCTTCTGGCCTTGGAGCGCGTGGAGTGGTGACGTTCGCGCACCGCGGCTATTCGCGCTCGACCTGCAGGTCGTCGATGACGAGACGCCCCTGCGCCGAGCCCCACGTCGGGCCGAAGAGGAACTGCACGGTCGCGATGCGCGAGAGGTCGAGGTTGCTCGATCCCGCGCGGAACGCCGAGAGCGGAATGCGGATGGCCTCCATCGCGTTCTGCCAGCCGGTCCCCGATCCGGAGCCCGTGCGCTGGTAGGGTTCCTCGACACCGCCGCTGAGGGCCGAGACCGACAGGAGTCGCTCCTCGCCGTTCTCGTCGATGAGACGGACGCTGAAGACGACGTCTCCGATCAGCGCGGTCGTCTGGGGATGGCGGGTGCCCTGCGCCGCGCGAACCGAGAGGAATCGCCCCTGCGTGAAGTCGCGCTGGGCGAGTGGGACGGACCACGAGATGGAGGAATCGATGGTCCAGTTGAAGACGAGGGTGCGCCCCGTGTCGGTGCTCCGACCACGCGTCGCACCGTTCATCGGATCGGCCGTCGTCCATGTGAAGTCGAGGTTGACGTCGTTGTGGAGCGCCTCGACCTCGTTGGCGACTCCGGCGAGCGCGACGGCGCCACCCGAACTCGAGACCGCCGTCGACGTGTTGCTCTGGAAGTTGTCGAGCACGATGCGGTTCGCGGGAGCCGGGTTCCACTCGTTGATGGCCACGGTGGACAGGGCGATCGAGGGAGCGCGGATGCTCTCGTACTGCCGCCAGAGGAACTCCTCCGCACTGCGGTCGTCCTCGACGACGCGACGGATCATGGCGAGCGACGCCGCCTTCGCGACATCCTGCGCCTCGGCGTTGCCGATCGCGGTGCCGGTCGGCCCGGTGAAGTCGTTGAACCCGCAGCAGTTGAAGTCGTTGTGGTCCGCGCCGTGGACGTACGTCGACTGGCGCAGGCCCTCCGCGCGCTCGAAGATGTTGAAGCTGTCGGGAATGTCCGAATCCGGGCAGCCGCAGACGTCGCCGTCGGCCGACCCGTAGAGCAGCATGAACGGAACGCCGTGCGGATTGGCGCTGGCTGTGCCGAGGAAGTCGGTCGGCGCGATCGAGATGAGGAGCCGGATGTCCCCGATCTGGTAGTTGGGCGAGGTGAAGGTGCCGTCGAAGAGACGGTCGTATCCGCGGGCGATGCCCTCGCCGCCGCGCGAGTGGCCGATCCAGACGATGCGGTCGACGTCGATCTCGCCGTTCAGGACTCCGCCGCCGATCGTGGCGAGTTGCGCGAGGAAGCTCTCGGTGTGCTCGAGCGTGGTGGTCGACGCCGTCTCGATGCCGGGCACCGTGTCGTTCTGATGGCTCATCACGACGTAGCCCCAGCTCGCGAGGTGGTTGCCGAGGTAGTCGTACCAGGCGTAGTTGTGGCCGTTCCCGTGCGAGATGACCACGAGCGGCCGCAGCCCCAGCGTCGCGATGTTGCTCGGGTAGTAGATCCGTTCGAGTTCCATCGAGTCGATGATGTCGGGATCGTTGACGTCGTAGCTTGCGATCTGCGTGACCGCGTACGGGCCCGCCGCCGCGAGGTCCTTCACGAGCCAGAAGCCGGGTTCGTCGCCGCGGCCGTCGATCAGGTCGCCGGCCGACAACGTTCCGTCGCGATCGACGTCGACGACGAGGTCGAAGCCGCGTCCCGGGCTCAGACCGGTGCTCCCGGCGATCCCGGCGATGTTGAGGGAAACCGCGAATGCCGTCGGCGACGTCGGCAGCGTCACCGTCTGCGCGGTGCCGCGGACGTCGGTGAGCGTCGGGTCGAGCGCCCAAAGCACCTGCGACCGGTTC
>JBIIYI010000206.1:0-5683 GCA_044346895.1 Phycisphaerales bacterium | reverse complement strand
AGCGAGGCGAACCGCTCGGCCGCGCCGTCGAGCGCGGCGATCTCGGAGAGTTCGACCGCGTCGCCCGCGGACACGCGCACCGACGCGCGCAGCGCGATGGTGTCTGCGGCGTGCGCGGAGGCGGCGACGACCGGCGCGAGGGTTGCGGTCGCGGCGATGACGAGCGTTCGGAGCATGGTGTTCGTGCGGTGCATGGCGTGCTCGGTGATCTGCATGGACTCGTGCGTGATCTCGTTCGACGATGCGCGCGGCCGTCCATCGCTTCAGGCGCGTCTCACGCGCCCGCGGCCGCGCGGGCCGGGTTCAGCGGATCGCGAGGTTCGTGATGTTCTGGAGCGTCTCGTTCGACGCCTGGATGACCTGGCTGTTCATCTCGAAGGTGCGCTGCGTCTTGATCAGCGACACGAGCTCGGTCACCGGATCGACGTTCGACGCCTCGAGGAATCCCTGGCGCACCGCTCCGAAACCTTCCTGATTCGGCTGCGACTCGAGCGCCTCGCCCGACGCCTCGGTCGGGATGTAGGTGTTGTTGCCGATGCTCTCGAGGCCGGTCGGATTGATGAAGCGGGCGAGGAGCAGCGTGCCGAACTCGACGGGTTCGATCTGTCCCGGCACGTTGCCGGTCACGAGACCGTCCTGCGAGACCGAGATGTTGCTCGCGTCCTCGGGAATCGTGATCTCGGGCTCGAGGCGCCAGCCCGGCGAGTTCGCGAGCACGATCTGCCCTTCCTGGTTCAGCGTGAAGTTGCCGGCGCGCGTGTAGCCGATCCCCTCGCCGACGTCGGCCGCGATCTGCAGCTGGAAGAATCCGTCGCCCTCGATCATGAGGTCGAACGGCTTGCCGGTCGACTCGGCGGGTCCCTGCGTGAAGTCGAGCTGCGTGCCCGAGATCTGCGTGCCGAGGCCGACGTAGAGGCCGGTCGGACGCTGGATCGCGTCGCCGCTCGGAAGGCCCGGCTGCGCGAGCTCCTGGTAGAAGAGGTCCTCGAAGTTCGCGCGCGAGCTCTTGAAGCCCGTGGTGTTCGCGTTCGCGAGGTTGTTCGCGATCACGTCGAGGCTCGTCGAGCAGGCGTTCATGCCGGTCGCGGCGGTGTTGAGTGCGATGTAGCTCATGGTGTTCGTCCGTGTTCGGAAGAGGGATCAGGCGAATCGCCCGAGGGTGTCGATGAGTCGTCCGGTGGCCTGGTCCTCGGCCTGCATGAGGCGCGTCGAGAACTCGATGCCGCGCGAGACCTTGATCATTTCGGCGAGCGCGAGCACCGGATCGACGGTGCTCTCCTCGAGGTGGAACTGGCGCACGGCGGTCGCGTCGGGAGCCGGCGCGGTGCGGCCTCCGAGGAGCCGCATCGCGTCGCGTCCCTCCTTGACGAGGTTGCGCGCGTCGGCGGGCACCACGACCGCAAGCCGTGCGATCGTGCTTCCCGCCTGCATCACCTGACCGCCCTCGTCGATGCGCACGTCGGGTTCGTCGGCGTCGAGCACGATGCGCTGGCCGTTCTCGTCGAGGACGGGCACGCCGGAGGTCGCGAGGACGAGCGTGCCGTTGGGGCTGCGCGTGAGCGCACCCGCGCGGGTGAGGAGCATGTCCTTCGCGCCCGCGCCCTTCGCGGGGTTCTCGAGGCGGAGGAAGCCCTCGCCCTCGATCGCGACGTCGAAGGCGGAGTTCGTGCGGCGCAGCGTGCCCTGGCGGAGATCGATGCGGTTCGGGTCGAACAGCGTGCCGCCGCCGAGACCGTCGAGCATGGCGTTGGTGTCGGCGTACTGGCCCGGACGCTCGAGATTCTCGGGAAGCCGGGCGCGCATCGACAGGAAGTCGGCCTTGAAGCCCACCGTCGTCGCGTTCGCGAGGTTGTTCGCGACCGTGTCGAGGCGGCGCATGCCGGTGATGGCGCCGGTGGTTGCGAGGTGGAAGCCGTAGTTCATGCCGGGACTCCGCGGGTGTCGGTGGTCCGGTTGGCAAGAGCCGCGCCAGCCGTCGCCGGGGCGGGGTGGAGGCGCCAGACGACGCTCTTCGTGCCCGAGGTGCCCGGGACGAGCGTGCCTTCGCCGGGCTCGCCGCCTCGGCCGAGGTCCGCGAAGAGCGCCTGCATCTCGCGCGGAGAGGGCTTCAGGAGGCCGGCGGCCTGCGAGGCGAGGATCGTCGGGAAGTGGAGGCGGGCCCGATCCTCGGCCGCCGCGATCCGGGCGGCGCGCGCAATCGCTGCGCCCACGAGGTCGAGGGATCCGGCGAGGGAAGGCAATTCCTGCGCGTCGTCGGCGCGGCTCCCGCGGCGCGCCTCGACGGGTTCGCGATCGCGGTCGATCGCGCGCAGGACGAGGGTGCTGGCAGCGGTGTTCGCGGGGATTTCCGCGGCGCTCTGGGAAGCGTGGTCGAGTCGAAGCATGGTTGGCACTCCTTGCCGTGTCGGGGTGCGTCGGGCAATTCCGGCGCGCCCGGCCCGACCTCCTGTCGGACCTGACGGCGTCGGGATGCAAGTGGCGTGCCAGCCCTCGGAGCCCTGCGGAACGCGCCCGTGCACGTCGTCGCCGTCGATGCGAAGCCCGCGCGCGCAGCTTCCTGCGCGTCGATGGGGAATGCACCCGGGGCGGCCCGCATCTTTCGCGCACGCGCGTCGGTCTAGCCGATGCACGGAGGTTCCGGATGTCCCCAGGCGCCACGATCTGTCCCCGCTTCGACCACTGCGATCCGCGGTGCGGTGCGCGCACGACCCTCGGCCACCTCGATGAAGTCTTCCGCTTCTGCACCGCCGACTTCGAATCCTGCCCCACCTTCCGCGCGAGCGGAGCCGGAGGCGGTGCCGTCGGAGACGACGGTGGCGGCAGGCGCGGGAACGAGCGCGCGCTCGTCCACGCATCCTGCGGAGGCGAGGCGGAATCAGCCCGCTTCGGCCGCTGCGACGGGCCGATCGCGGACGACCTCGCGAGCAGCATCGTCCCCAATATCGCAACCGATATCGCAACCGACATCGCAACCGACATCGCGCGCATCGCGGACGCCTGCATCGGTGCGTTCGTCGAGCTCACCGTCGAGCGCGCTCCGATCGGGCGACCGAACGTCGCGTGACGATGGTCCATCCACGCAGCCGAGCGCGCGGCCGAACGCACGGGCGAGCGCGCGGCCGAACGCGCGGACATGGTCGCCGTCGAAGTCCGGCGACGCGGAGACACCGGGCGTCCAGCCGGGAATCGCGGCGGCGACGCCGGGATTCGCGCGCGCGCTGCGCTCGTTCCTCGCCTACCTGCGCGTCGAGTGCGGTCTTGCGCCCGCGACGCTCGAGGCGTACACGCGCGACCTCGACGACCTCGTCGGCGATCTCGTCGCGCGCGGCGTCGGCGCGGTGGCCGAGGTGACGCCCGCGCATCTCGTCGAGCATGTCCGCTTCCTCTCGCGCGACCGGAAGCTCGATCCGACGACGATCGTGCGGCACGTCTCCACCGTGCGCGTCTTCTTCCGCTACCTGCACGCGAACCGTGAGATCGCCGAGAATCCCGCGCGGCTCCTCGAGCGGCCCACGCGCTGGCGCAAGCTGCCGAACGTGGTGTCGCCCGCGCAGATGAAGCGGCTCGTCGAGGCGCCGGGACCGGATCACGGCGAGCTCTGGATCCGCGACCGCGCGATCCTCGAGGTGATGTACGCGTCGGGCCTCCGCGCGAGCGAGGTCGGATCGGTGCGGCTCAACCAGTGGTTTCCCACGATCCAGAGCATGTCGGTCGTCGGCAAGGGTTCGAAGCAGCGGATCGTTCCGGTCGGAGGATGCGCCGCGAAGGCGCTCGAACGCTGGCTCTCGGAGGTGCGGCCGGGCATCGTCGACGGCGACGAGGCGCGCGCCGACCACCGGCTCTTCGTCTCGAACCGAGGCAAGCCGCTCGAGCGGGTCGCGGTGTGGATGCTCGTCCGGAAGTACGCCGCCGTCGCGGGGCTGCACGACGTCCATCCGCACGTCCTGCGCCACAGCTTCGCCACCGACCTCCTGCGCGGAGGATGCGACCTCCGCACGGTGCAGGAGTTCCTCGGCCACGCGAGCGTGGTCACCACCCAGGTCTACACCCACGTCGACAAGTCGCGGCTGCGCGACGTCGCGCGCAAGTTCCACCCGAGATTCGGCTGAATACCCCCGTGCGCGCCCGCCGCGGGCGCGGTAGCCTCGACCCCGCACGCCATGCTCACCACCGACCCCTGCATCCTCGTCATCTTCGGCGCCTCGGGCGACCTCACCTCGCGCAAGCTCATTCCCGCGATGTACGAGATGCACGTGCAGGGGCAGCTGCACGCGTCGACCGTGATCCTCGGCGTCTCGCGCACGCAGAAGTCGGACGACGGCTGGCGCGACGAACTGCGCGCGTGGGTCGAGAAGCAGGCGAAGGGCTTCGACGCCGCGAAGTGGACCGACTTCGCGCGGCGCCTCTTCTACTTCGCGGGCGACGCCGTGAAGAGCGAGTGCTACGAGCCGCTGCAGGCCCGTCTCGCGCAGATGGCCGAGGAGCGCGGAACGCGCGGAAACCTGCTGTTCTTCCTCTCGGTCGCCGAGAGTCTGTACGAGCCAATCATCGAGCGCATCGATGAAGCGGGCCTGGTCGTCGAAGGCAAGCGCTGGTGCTCGATCGATCCGGCGGCGAGGAGCTGGCAGCGGATCATCGTCGAGAAGCCGTTCGGCCACGACTCGACGAGCGCCGCGAGCCTCAACCGCTGCCTCGGACGCGCGTTCGAGGAGGAGTCGATCTACCGGATCGACCACTACCTCGGCAAGGAACTCGTGCAGTCGATGCTCGTCCTGCGCTTCGCGAACTCGATCTTCGAGCCGATCTGGAACCAGCAGTACATCGACCACGTGCAGATCAGCGCCACCGAGACCGTGAGCGTCGGCCAGCGCACGGCGTTCTACGACCAGACCGGCGCGATCCGCGACATGATCCAGTCGCACCTCTTCCAGATCCTCGCGTTCGTCGCCATGGAGCCGCCGAGCCTCTACACGCCGGAGAACGTGCGTGCCGAGAAGATCAAGATCATCGACTCGATCGCGATCCCGACGGCCGACGAGGTCGCGTCGCACTGCGCGCTCGGACAGTTCGCGGCCGATGGCGCGGAAGGCGCGTACCACGGTCTCGCGGGCGTCGCGCCGGACTCGACGACCGAGACCTACGCCGCGATCAAGGTGCACTTCGACAACTGGCGCTGGGCGGGCACGCCGTTCTACATCCGCTCGGGCAAGAAGCTCGCGGCGAAGAAGACGGAGGTCGTCGTCCAGTTCAAGCCGCCCGCGGCGAACCTCTTCCGCAAGGTCGCGGGATTCGGCGGCGAGGCTCCCAATCGACTCGTCATCGAGATCGCGCCGAAGGAGCGCTTCAACCTGCGCTTCGAGGTGAAGGTGCCGGGCTTCGGACTGCGCGCGGCGAACGTCGACATGCAGCTCGACTACGCCGATCGCTTCAAGGCCGAGCCCGTCGAGGCGTACGGGCCGCTGATCGTCGATGCGATGCGCGGAGACCAGACGCTCTTCAAGCACCGCATCGAGGTCGAGGGCGCGTGGAACGCCGTGATGCCGTTCCTCGACGAGCGTTCCGCCGCTGCGCGCGCCGGGATCCACGCGAACTACGCGTGCGGCTCGTGGGGACCGAAGTCGGCCGACGAACTGCTCGCGCGCGATGGCCGCGCGTGGCGGAACGAGGATTGAGAAGTGCGAGT
>JBIIYI010000204.1:0-5698 GCA_044346895.1 Phycisphaerales bacterium | reverse complement strand
CCGCGGAAGGCCACGACCGTGTCGCCGATGGTGTTGACGAGGACGTAGGTGCCCATGCGCGGCTTCGCGGAACGCGTGCGAAAGCCACTATATCCGCGCGTGACCCGGGCTCCGGTCTCCGGACGTCGCCGCGTCGACGGGTCGGCTGACCGCGGCGTTCCGTTCCGCGAGCACGCGACGCGGGGATCAGGGAGAGGGATCAGGGACAGGGATCAGGGACAGGGATCAGGGATCGACCATCTTCCAGCTGAGCGAGACGTTGCGCACGAAGCCCGACGTGGCGAGCGACGTGCCCTCCATGAGCCAGCCGTACACGTCGCCGTTCAGGGAGTTGCGCAGGACGAGGTCGTGACGCCCGTCTCCGTCGAGATCGCGCAGGGTCTCGATGCGCCACTTCGATCCGACGCCGGCGTGCACCGTCGCCACCTCGGTCCGCGTCGCGCCGTCCATCATCCACGCCACGACCGCACCGGACGTGTGCCGCCAGAGGATGTCCGAGGTCCCGTTTCCGTCGATGTCGCCGGTGCCGGCGATCTTCCATGCGGTGCCGACGTTCGTCGTCAACCCGGCGATCGGTCCGTCGAAGCGCCGCGTCAGGCCGTCGAGCAGCCAGAGGCGGGGCGCGCCCGCCTTCGTGCGCCAGATGATGTCGTGCAGTCCGTCGCCGTCGAGATCCCCGAGGTACTGCGGAACGAGTCCGCTCGAGGCGCCGATCGTTCCGACGGCGAGCCGCATGGCGCCGTCCATCAGCCAGCCCTCGACCGCGCCGGTGGTGCGGTTCCGCAGGATGATGTCGCCGCGCGCGTCACCCGAGATGTCGCCGATCCCGACGATGATCCAGTTCGAGCCGATCGGCCCCGAGATCTGCACCGACTGGAGCAGCGCAGCGTTCTCGAGGAGCCACGCGTGGATGCGCCCGGTGTTCACGTCGCGCCAGAGGAGGTCGGCCGTCCCGTTTCCATCGAGATCGCCGATCGCCTGGCACTTCCAGCCGGACGGGACCTGGCCGCCGATCGGGACGGATTCCTTGCGCACGAGCCCGTCCATGAGCCACGACGCCACGAGCCGGGCGTTGCGGTTCACGAAGACGAGGTCGCCGTTCACGTCCGAATCGATCTTGTCCGCGGCGTAGACCGCCGCGCCCGGAGCGCGGTAGTAGAAGTGCTTCGCATGCGAGGCGAAGGCAAGCGCGCCGCTGCTTGCGTAACCGATGGTCGCGGAGAACTCGAGCCGCAGCCCGGCCTGGAAGTCCGCCTCGGTCACGGTGAACTGGCCGAGGAAGACCCGTTGTTCGGCACCGGCGAGGCCGTACGCGTTGGTCGGCGGCAGGTTGTACCAGCCGGCGCCGTCGATGTTCGAGTTCTGCGTGAACGCGGAGTCGTCGAAGTCGGGGTCGGCGACGGTGCCGTTGAGGAAGTTGCCCTGTCGCGCGCCGATCGTGACGTACGTGTCGAACAGCCACTGCTCACCGGGTGGAAGGAAGCCGAGCGGCAGCATCGTCGCGGGGATCTCCTCATCCGGATTGCTCGCGTGGAACAGCGGCACCTTCGATCCCGGGAAGCCCGGTCGACCGAGCGACGCGTGCACGTCGAAGATGTTGAGCAGCCGATCCGTCGGGTCGTCGAACAGCGCGTAGACCTCGAGCACGTGGTACGTGTCGAACTCGCCCTCGACGACGGTGCTCGTGCTGGCGAAGCCGAGGAAGTCCGCCGACGCCGGGGCTGCGATCGAGGCGAACGCGCCGGCGAGGACGGGAATCGAGCGGGCGAGGAGGGTTTGGCGCATGGGGCGATGACCTCTTTCTGAGCCGCAGGGGCGGCTCCTCGGGCATCGACCTTCACGGCGACTCGTTGCATGCGTCCTGCGCGGACACGGGGACTTCGCCGACCTTCCGCGCTTCCCGCGCAGTCTGCGCGGTTCGTGCGGGCAGGACCGATAGCGGCGCGCGCGCTCGCGATCCTCGGCCGTCGGCGTGCGCGCTCGATGTGCCGGAATGAAACCGCCCCCGCCGGGAGTCGGCGGGGGCGGGGAGCGCACAGGGTCGGTTGCGGAGCCCGACCGTGTTCCGTGATGTTCCGTGAAGTTCCGTGTCGCGCTTACTTCAGCGGCGTCCACGATCCGCCGACGTTGAGCACGAACGCGCTCGACGTGCGGGTGGTGCCGTCCATGAGCCACGCGTAGACGTCGCCGCTCGAACCCTTGCGCCACAGGATGTCGTCGCGACCGTCGCCGTCGAAGTCGGAGGTGCCGATGACCTTCCAGTTCTCCGAGACGTTCGGCGCGATGCTGCCGCCGCCGACGCGCGAGGCTCCGTTCATCAGCCAGGCGCTGATGGCGCCGTTGCCGCCGTTGCGCCAGAGGATGTCGGAACGACCGTCGCCATCGAGGTCCGGCGTGCCCGCGACGCGCCAGCTCGAGCCGAGGTTCGTGGCGTTCGTGACCTGCTGCGAGCTCGCGACCGAGAGTCCGTCGAGCTTCCAGACGACCACGCGGCGCGCGTTGTCGCGCCACAGGAGATCCTGCTTGCCGTCGCCGTCGAAGTCGCCCATGCCGAGCGAGGTCAGTCCGGCGCTGCTGCCGATCGAACCGATCTCGAGTCGCGTCAGGCCCTGCATGAGCCAGCCCTGCACCTCGCCCGTCGACGCATGGCGGAAGACGCAGTCGCCGTTGCCGTCGCCGTCGATGTCGCCGGCGCCGAGGAACTTCCACGCACCCGCGATTCCCGCGCCGAGCGCGCCGCTCTCGAGGACCGAGCCGCCGTCCATGAGCCAGGCGCTCACGACGCCGGTGCTCGGCTTCTGCCAGATGATGTCGGCGCGCTGGTCGCCGTTGAGGTCGGTGGAGCCGAGCACGACCACACCCTGGGTCGGCACGTTCGTCGGCGCGAGCGACTCGCCGCGGGTCGTGCCGTCCATCTTCCAGATGGCGACCGTCGAGCTCGAGCGCTTGTACCAGCAGATGTCCGCCTTGCCGTCGCCGTCGAAGTCGTTGCGGACCGAGGGCGGCGTCAGCTGCGCGGGCAGCCCGAGCTGGAGGTGGTCGATCTTGATGGGGATCTCGGCCTGCACGCTGAGCGCGAGGATGCCGTCCGCCGAGGTGTAGCCGAGGAGGACGTCGTCGGTCGCGTCGGCGTCGGCGCTCCGCACGGCGAAGGTCTCCGAGACGGTCGAGCCGTCCGCGAGCGAGACCGTGATCGTCACGGGCACGTCGATCGGATTGCCCTCGAGGTCCTCGAGGCCGTTCGCGCTCGTGATGACGATGCCGACGTTCGTCGGCGTGCCGCCGAGCAGCTTCGACTGGTAGGAGAAGGTCGCGCTTCCGGGTGCGAACACCGGGAGGTACGCGCCGAGCGCGAGGCTGTGACCGCCTGCGCCCGCGCCGTCGAGCGACGCGTCGTCGGCGTCGACCGACGTGCCGGCGACGCGCGCCACCACGCCGACCACCGAGACGCCGACCGTGTCGGCGCCCGTCTCGAAGTCGTTGAGGATGAGCTGCGACGAGTTGAACGGGCTGTCGCTCTTGCTGCGGTAGCCCGCGACCTGCGTGAAGCCGCCGGCGAGCGCCGGCGCTGCCGCCGCGAGCGCGATGGCGCCCACGACGCACGAACGAGTGAAGCCCGAAGCCACGACGACACCGCTGCGAGTACTGTTCTTCATTTGTGCATGCTCCCTTTTCGCTTGTCCGAGGACGCCGAGGTCCTGCGGTTCCTCTCCGGGGTCATCCGTGCGACGGATGGCTCCCATCGAAATCCCTGCGCGACGGCTCCCTCCGCGGAACCGGCACGAAGACTCCGCCCGGTGCTTTCGCAGCCGCGGCGTGAGATCCTCCCTGATCTCGACGAAGACGTTCCCTCGAGAACCAGAGTATCCGATGCGGGCGCGATGTCGCGCACGAACCCGACATTTTCAAGTGTGGCGCGAAGTTCGGCCCTGTCGACCGGGGACGTGCGGGAAGACGCACTTTGCGCGCGATCGCGCCCTCGCAATCGGTGCAGACGTCACGCGGCGCGGCCTTCATCGCGCGGCGTCGCGAGTCCGAGATCGATCATCTTCCGATAAAGCGTCGATCGGTCGACCCCCAGCAGGCGCGCGGCGCGCGTCCGGTTGGAGCCGCACGACTCGAGCGCCTCGAGGATCCTCAGTCGTTCGGACGCGCGTCGCGTCTCGCACAGTTCCGCGCCGGATTCCGGTGCGATGTTCGCGGACCTGACCGCGGGCGCGGCGACGACGCGCGCGAGGTCGGCGGTCGTGGCGCGGAGCATCTCGCGCACCGCGCCGTGCGCGGCCGAGATCCGCGTCACGCGCTCGGGAAGATCGCGTGCGCCGATGCGCGCATCGCGCCCGAGCACGACGGCCCGCTCGATCGCGTTCTCGAGATCGCGCACGTTTCCCGGCCACTGGTAGTTCCGCAGCGCCTGCATCGCCTCGGGCGTGAAGCCGAGGTACGTGCGCCGCGCCTCCGCGGACTTGCGCGCGAGGAAGTGCATCGCGAGCGCCTCGATGTCCGCCGGGCGCTCGCGCAGCGGCGGCAGGTCGATGGCGATCACCTGCACGCGGAAGTAGAGGTCCTGGCGGAAGCGGCCTTCCTCGACGAGCCGCTCGAGCGGCTGGTTCGACGCGACGATGACGCGGACATCGACCTCGACCGATTCCTCGCTTCCCACGGGCTCGAAGCGGTGTTCCTGCAGCACGCGCAGCAGCTTGAGCTGCATCGACGGCGGAGCCGAGTTGATCTCGTCGAGGAAGATCGTGCCGCCGTTCGCCGCGAGGAACCGCCCCTTGCGGTCGGCGATCGCTCCGGTGAACGATCCCTTCACGTGTCCGAAGAGTTCGCTCTCGAGGAGCGCCTCGGGAATCGAGCCGCATGCGATCTCGACGAACGGTCCGTCGCGACGCGGGCCCATCTCGTGGATCGCGCGGGCGAGCATGCTCTTGCCGGTGCCCGATTCTCCGTGGATGAGCACGGTCGAGGCGGCTTCACTCGCGGCGCGCGCGAGTTCGAGCGCGTCGCGGAGCCGCGGATCCGCGCCGACGATCCGCGACGGATCGGTGGCTTCGCCGTCACCCGCCGCCGATTGTGCGGAAGGGTCGCAGTCGAGGCGCATCGCGGCGCGTTCGAGCGCCGCGCGAACCTCCGCGCCGTCGAAGGGCTTGGGCAGGACGTCGCTCGCCCCTTCCCGGATCCAGCGCAGCACGTGACGCGCCCCGGCGTCGGCGGTGGTGACGAGCAGCTGGAACGGGCGTCCGCTCGCGCGCAGGAGCTGGGCGACCGGCTGGACCCGCCCGGCGATCGCATCGATGTCGGCGACGACGAGCAGTGGTTCGCCGCGCGGAGTGGTCTCGAGCGCGGCGGACGGCGAGTTCGACCGGACGGCGCGGAATCCCAGTTCGACCGCGAGACGCAGGATCTCACCGGCGGCATGCGTGTCGTCATCGACGATCGCAACGCACGGTCCTGCGCGCGGCGAGGCGCTGCGCGTCCCGAGAAGGTCGGTGCCGGATTGGTGCTGCACGGTGCTCCGAACGTTCGTTCTCAAGGCCGAACCGCGCTTCCCGAGGCGTCGGCCCTCGCCGTTGCATCGGTCCGGATCCGGTCCGACGTGAGGCCATGCGCGCTCGCGCGCGTCGGGTCGGGGTTATCCGGACGGGACGGGTGTCGATGGAGCTCCAGCCGTCGGAGGCAAAATCCGTCCTTCGCT
>JBIIYI010000203.1:0-5705 GCA_044346895.1 Phycisphaerales bacterium | reverse complement strand
CTCGCCGATGTTCCAGAAGTCGCCTGCGTTCCTCGAGTGGAGCTGCGCCTCCATCGACTTCGGCCACACCGTGTCGTCGCCGATCGTGCGCAGGAGGACGCCCGAGTTGCCCTCGCCCTTCGCCGGATCGAATCGCCACGAGAGCTCGAGGATGAAGTTGTCGTAGAGCTCCTCGGTCTGGATGTAGCCGATCGGTCGGCCCGCGCACTGCATCACGCCGTTCTGCACGGTCCAGACGGAAAGCGGATCCTTGCCATCCTTCGCGAGATCAGGCACGAACGCCTTCCAGCCCGCGAGATCCTTGCCGTTGAACAGCATGACCTTCTCATCGACCTTGATCGGCGTGCCGTCGTTCATGAACTGCCTGTTCGTCGCACCGAGCTGCTGTCCCGCGCCCGGGGGTGCGGACTTCGGCGCTTCGTTCGAGGGAGCGCTCTGGAGGGCTGCGAGGAGGGGCACCGTGGCTGCGAGGGCGATCGTGGCGGCGAGCGAGGTCGGCTTCATGTGGATGCTCCGTGGGTTTCGCGCACTGTAGCGAGGCGCACGGTGCGCCGACCGCATTCCACTACGATCGCGCCCACATCGAAGGAGCCACCATGTCCGCGCGATCGATCGTCGCCCCACTTGTCCGCATGGTTCGCATCGCCCGCCGCGCATCGGTCGCGGCCTGCATGCTGCCGTGGCTCCTGCATGGCGCCTCGGCGCCGTGCCTCGCGTCCGATCGCCTCGCGTCGGATGCCCCGCACGCCGCGACGGAGACCGACCGCGCCGCGTCGCTCGAACTCTGGTACGCGCAGCCGGCCTCGAAGTGGACCGAGGCGCTGCCGATCGGAAACGGCCGCATCGGCGGCATGGTCTTCGGCGACCAGTTCGGCACCATCCAGGTGAACGAGGATTCGGTGTGGGCGGGCAAGCCGATCGACCGGAACCGCACGCCACCCTCGGACGCCCTCGCACGCGCGCGCGAGCTCTGGTTCAAGGGCGACGTCGTCGGCGCGCAGAAGATCATGCAGGACGAGTTCATGACGCCCGACTGGGTGCGCTCGTACCAGCCGCTGATGACGGTGGGGACGCGCTGGGCGCGGCCGTTCGAGAAGATCACCGACCATCGCCGCTCGCTCGATCTGTCGACGGGCGTGGCGACGACCGAGTTCACGGCCGACGGATCGCGCTTCCGCTGCCGCATGTTCGCGAGCGCAGCCGACGACGCGATCGTGGTGCGCTGGGAGGCGCTCGGCGAGAAGCCGCTCGTTGCCGCGCTCGCCGCGGGCCGCAATGAACTCGTCGACGGCGGGGTCGAGACGGGCTTCGACGACGTGACGCTCGTGCCAGGCTCGCTCGTCCTCTCGCAGATCCTCTTCGGTACGGCGGTGAACGGAGAGCATCGCGGCGTGCGCCATGCGGGCTGCGCGATGCTCCGATTCGACGAGAAGGATCCGAAGGCGCTCGCCGACGCGAATCGCGACTCTTCCGTGCTCGGCAAGGTGTGCGGCGTCACGGGCCCGATGCACGAGACGCGCGGCTACACCGTGGTCATCACGGGCGCGACCGACTTCGTCGCGTACATCGATCCGCGCGTCCGCATCGCCGACCCGAAGCACACGGCGCGTCAGCGTGCAGCCGAGACGATCGCGCGCGGCTTCGACGAACTCCTCGCGCGCCACCTGGAGGCGCACGGCGCCATCATGGGCCGCGTGTCGCTCGACGTCGGCGCGACGGCGCAGGCCGCGAAGCCGACCGACGTGCGCCTCGCCGAGTTCCGCAAGGGCGCCGACGATCCGTCGCTGCTCGCGCTCTACTTCCAGTTCGGGCGGTACCTGCTCGCGTCGTGCTCGCGGCCCGGCGACCTGCCCGCGAACCTGCAGGGCCTCTGGAACGAGCACCTCGCCGCGCCGTGGAACGCCGACTACCACACGAACATCAACATCCAGATGAACTACTGGCACGCCGAGTCGACGAACCTCGCCGAGTGCCACGAGCCACTCTTCGACTTCACCGACCGGCTGATCGAGAACGGCCGCTCGAGCGCGCGGAAGCTGTACGGCGCGCGCGGGTCGGTCGTGCATCACACAAGCGACGCGTGGGCGTTCACCGAGCCGATCGGCCTGACCGTGTGGGGCATGTGGCCGCACGGCGGCGGCTGGCTGACGCGGCACTACTTCGAGCACTACGCGCACTCGGGCGACGAGCTCTTCCTGCGCGAGCGCGCGTGGCCCGCGCTCGCCGCGTGCGCGGAGTTCTACCTCGACTACCTCTGCGAGGATCCCGCGACGGGGAAGCTCGTCGCCGGCCCGAGTTCGTCGCCCGAGAACACGTTCATCACGGCCGACGGACAGCACGCGAACATCGGCATGGGGAACGCGATGGACCAGGCGATCGTCTGGGACGTGTTCACGAACCTGCTCGATGCGGCGAAGGTGCTTGCGCGCGACGATGACGAACTCACCAAGCGCGTGCGCGCCGCGCGCGACAGGCTCGCGTGGCCCGCGGTCGGAGCCGATGGACGCCTGATGGAATGGGCGCGGCCGTTCGGCGAGGCGGAGCCGGGGCATCGCCACATCTCGCATCTCTACGGTCTCCACCCGGGTGCGCAGTTCAACTGCGACACGACGCCCGAACTGCTCGCCGCCGCGCGGAAGACCCTCGACTTCCGCCTCGCGAACGGCGGCGGCCACACCGGCTGGAGCCGCGCGTGGCTCATCAACTTCTTCGCGCGGCTCGGCGACGGGAAGGCCGTCGAGGACAACCTCCGCGCGCTTCTCTCGAAGTCGACGCTGCCGAATCTCTTCGACGACCATCCGCCCTTCCAGATCGACGGCAACTTCGGCGGAACGGCCGGCATCGCCGAGGCGCTCGTCCAGTCGCACGTGGCGGAGAAGGATGCGTTCGAGCCGGGCGCGCTGCCGCGCTACGTGCTCGACATCCTTCCGGCGCTGCCGCCGTCGTGGAAGGTGGGCGAGGTGCGCGGCCTGCGCGCGCGCGGAGGCGTGACGGTGACGCGCCTCGCGTGGTCGACCGAGGAGGCCGCCTCGAGGATCGAGTTCGAGTGCGACGCGGTCGGCCGCGGCGCGATCCGAGTGCGACCGCCGCTCGGCTGGGAAATGAAGGGCGCCGCGCGCGCCGACGACGGTTCCTACACGCTCGCGCCGCAGCCCGCACCGATGTTCCGCGCCGAGTTCACGCGCATTCCTTCGAAGGAATGACCGCGCCCGGCGGAACGACCACGCCCGGCGGAACGACCACGCCCGGCGGAACGACCACGCCCGGCGGAACGACCGCGCCCGGCGGGATGACCACGCTCAGCCCACCACCGCCTGCGCATCGCCGCGGCAGTCGCTGGCGGCGATGTAGCCGTGCTCGACGCGCGCGATGCACTGCGCCCGGCCGAAGGTGATCGACTTCTCGCCCGCGACCTTCACCTCGTGGCCGCGCGCACGCAGATCCGCGAGCGTCGCCTCCGCGAATCCCGGCTCGACGTCGAGCCGCAGGCCCTCGCTCACCTGCCAGCGCGGCGCGTCGAGCGCGGCCTGCGGATTCGCGCGGTGATCCTCGAGTCGCGACGCGATCTGCAGCTGTCCCTGCGGCTGCATGTAGCCGCCCATGCAGCCGAAGGCGACGTGCGGTAGCACGGCACCCTGCGCGTCGCGACGGACGAGCATGCCGGGGATGATCGTGTGGTACGGAAGCTTGCCCGGCCCGTACTCGTTCACATGCCCGCGCTCGAGCGTGAAGCACGCGCCGCGGTTCTGCATCGCGATGCCCGTACCCGGAATCACGACGCCCGAACCCCAGCCGGTGTAGTTCGACTGGATGAAGGACACCATGTTGCCTTCGCGGTCGGCGGTGCAGAGCAGGATCGTGCCGCCCGTCCTCGGCGGTCCGTGCTCGAAGTCCTGCGCCTTCGCCGGATCGATCTCGGCCGCAAGCCGCTCGAGGAATCCGCGCGCGAGCAGTTCCTCGGGCTTCACGCGCATCGCCGCCGGGTCGCCGACCTCGCGGTGCGCGGTGCGGAAGGCGAGCTTCATCGCCTCCGCCGCGAGATGCACGCTGTCGGCGCAGTCGGGCGAGAGATCGGAAAATCGCGGATTCGCCCGCGAAACCTCGAGGATCCCGCGCGCGATCTGCGCGGCGATCCCCTGCCCGTTCGGCGGAATCGCGAGCATCGTCGACGATGCGAACGGCGCCTCGAGCGGCTTCACCCACTGCGGCGCGTGCGCGGCGAGATCCGCCTCGTCGAGGAACGCGCCGTCGGCGCGCGCGGCGTCCGCGATGCGCCGTGCGAGCTTCCCCGAGTAGAACGACGCGCCCTCGGTGCGCGCGATCTCCGCGAGCGTCGCCGCATGGTCGGGAAGCACGATGCGCTCGGCCGCGAACGGCGCGCGGCCCGCGGGCGCGAAGACGCGCTTCCACTCGTCGTGCCGCGACATCGTCGGGTACGCGCGCGCCCAGAGTTCGGCCGTCCGCGGCGCGACGAGGTAGCCGTCGCGCGCGAAGCGGATCGCGGGCTCGATGAGGTCCGCGAACGGCAGCCGTCCGAAGCGCTTCCACAGCGCGACCCAGCCCGACACGGCGCCGGGCACGGTGATCGGGCCCCAGCCGCGCATCGACATCGCGGCCTGTCCATCGAACGCGCTCCGATCCTGGCGGCGCGGCGATCGGCCGGAGGCGTTCAGGCCCACGACCTCGCCGCCGAAGCACCCGAGCATGAACCCGTCGCCGCCGATCCCGTTCGTGGTCGGCTCGAGCACGGTCATCGCGGCCGCGACCGCGACGGCCGCATCCGCCGCCGAGCCGCCGCGCGCGAGGATCGCGAGACCCGCCTGCGCCGCGAGCGGCTGGCTGGTCGCGACCGCCATCGAGCCGCAGACGGCCGGGCGTCGCGCGTCGTAGGGAAGCGCCCAATCGAAGGGGCGACCTTCGGAATCACGTCCTTCGGGAAGGTTCTCGGCGCCGGGGTTCATGCGGCGCAGCCTACCCTGACCGCTTCGCGTTCCGGGCGGATCCGCCCCCTGTGGTACAACAACCACCCGCGGCGCGGTGCGCCCAAAGGACCACACATGGCCGGAGTCAAGCAGCCCTCGGACAAGAGCCACTTCCTCCTCCCCGACCTCGGCGAGGGCCTCGCCGAGGCGGAGCTCGTGAGCTGGAAGGTGGCGCCCGGCGACACCGTGAAGGAGTCGCAGACGCTCGCCGAGATGCAGACGGACAAGGCGCTCGTCGAAGTGCCGTCGCCGTGGGCCGGGACCGTGAGCGAACTCTGCGGCAAGGCCGGCGACATCATCAAGGTCGGCGCGGTCCTCGTCCGCTACGGCGCGGGCAAGGCGGCGGCTCCGGCGAAGGCCGCGCCCGTCGCGGCCGCGGCAGGCGCGGGCGCCGCGAGCAGCGGCAACACCTGCATGTCGAGCCAGATCGCGGCCGGCGCCGCGTCGGCCGAGGGCGACCAAGGCACCGTCGTCGGCACGATGTCGGGCACGCTGACGGTGAGCGATCGCTTCGCGCGGCGCGCACCCGAGGTCGCCGTCGCCGTGCGCGAGGGCAAGGCGCTCGCGACGCCCGCGGTGCGCGGGCTGGCGCGGAAGTTCGGCGTCGACATCCAGCGGGTCCCGGCCACCGGCCGCGGCGGTCGCGTGACCGCGAGCGACGTCGCCTCGTTCGCCGAGAACGGGGTCGCGACCTCCGCAGGATCCGCGGCCGCGGCATCGACC
>JBIIYI010000008.1:0-17756 GCA_044346895.1 Phycisphaerales bacterium | reverse complement strand
GCGCCGCGCGACAGCAGTGGATCGCCCGCGCGCTTGCGCTGCCGCATGCCGCGTGGTGGCACCTGCCGCTCGTCTACGGCGAGGACGGCAAGCGCCTCGCGAAGCGCCACGGCTCGCACAGCCTGCGCGAACTCTTCGCGGCGGGAGTCTCCGCCGAGCGGATCGCCGGCTGGTGCGCGTGGTCGATCGGCCTCCTCGAGCGCCGGGAGCCGATCTCCCTGCCGGAGCTCGCGACGATCGCGACGCCGGAGCGCCTCCGCGCGGCGATCGCGGCCGGCGACGCGCGAGACCAAGGACCCCGCACGATCTTCATCGCAGAGGATCTCGCGTGGCTCCACGGGGCTTGTTGAACGCGGACCGCGGATGGCGAAACGGTCGGGATGCAGCCGGGAGATCGCGCCAAACGGGCGTGCGGCGCCGCGTCGGCCACACGCGACGGACGAGCGCACGCGCCGCGGCCAAATGCACGCGCCGCGGCCAAGCGCACGCGCCGCGGCCGGCGGAAGGCCGCCGATCGACGGCGACCGACTTGACCCGCGATCCACGGGCGTTTCTCATGCCGGGATGCCCGCGACCTTCCATCCGCTCTCACCGCTCGCGCTCGGCGTGCTCACCGCGACCGTCGCCGTCGCCGCCATGCTCGGGGGATGCGAGCAGTCGCAGCCACCGCAGTCGATCGACGTCACGGCGGGCGGCCGCACGTTCACCTGCCGGCTCGCGCTCGACGAAGCCGGGCGCGACCAGGGTCTCGGCGGCGTCGCCAGCCTCGGCCCGAACGAAGGCATGATGTTCGCCTTCCCCGATGCCGAGCTCCACAACTTCTGGATGCGACGCTGCATCATGGACATCGACATCGCGTTCATTGGACCGCTCGGCGTCGTCACCGCCGTGCACACGATGAAGGCCGAGGAACTCCAGCGACCGGACGAGACGGAAGCCGCGTACTTCGCGCGGCTCAGGCGGTATCCGTCACTCGCGCCCGCGCAGTTCGCGCTCGAAGTCGCTCCCGGAACCCTCGATTCCCTCGGCGTCCGGCGCGGTTCCGTGGTCGAATTCGACCGGGACCTCCTCAAGCGCTTCGCCCGCTGAGCCGATCTCCGACCGGGTCTCCGCCCGTTGGGAAGCGACGTGCCTTCGCCCGGTGGGAAGTGACGGGCCTTCGCCCGTTGGGAAGCGACGTGCCGGGCCTTGGCCCTGTGGGAACTGTTCCGGGAATACCCCTTGGGGATCGTCTGCATGGGCCAGTCGCGCACCACCGTCCGGATCGCCGTGCTCGGCGTCGCGCCCGAGGGCGCCGCCGCCGCCACGTGGCGTGCGCGCATCGAATCCGAAATCGCCGGCACCTCGGTGTCGCTGCTCGACCTGACGCCGATCCTCGACACCGGCCTCGCGCATCAGCTCGACGCCGAGATCGTCATCCTCGTCGCGGGCTCGGATCCGGCGGTCGCCGCGCGGGCGCTCGATCGCGCGATGCATGCGGTCGAGGCACTCGCCAACGACGCGCACTCGATCGCGTCGGCGCGCGTCGTCGTCGTTTCCGATGCGATTCCCGCCTGCGGCGGAAGCGGCCGCACGGCGACCTTCGACGCATTCACGGTCGAGCGCGCCGAGCGCGAACTCATCGCGTTCCTCCGGGGCGTCGTGACGTGCGCGTCCAGCCTGCGCGAGGCACGGCGCGAACTCGCCCTTCTCGGCCGCGTCGTCGACTCGATGCGCGGCGAACTCGAGGAACGCAACGAGGAACTCCAGCTCGCGGCGCTCGTCCAGCGCGACTTCCTCCCGCTGCCCGTGCCGCCGCTCCACGGCGTGCGCGTGGCGAGCTTCTACCGTCCGCTCGCCGGAGTCTCGGGCGACGTCTACCACCTTGAGCAGCTCGACGAGGACCGGATCGCGATCTTCCTCGCGGATGCGGTCGGACACGGCATTCCCGCGGCGCTGCTCGGAATGGCGGTCTGCCGATCGCTCGAGACCGTCGACCGGACGCACGGGATCCCGCGCTGGCTTGGGCCGGCCGAGACGATCTCGCGCGCGAACCGCCGACTCGTCGACAGCCAGCGCGCGACCACGCGCTTCGCGACCGCGATCGCCGGCGTCCTCGACTGCCGGACCCGTCGGCTTCGGCTCGCGACGGCGGGCCACCCCGCCGCGATCCTCCTCCGCCCCGGCGAGGCGCCCCGGCCGATCGAGTGCGAGGGTGGGCTGCTCGGGATCTTCCCCGACGAACCCTACGAGGAGATCGAACTCGAACTCCAGCCGAACGACCGCATCCTCTTCTACTCCGACGGATTCGAACAGGCGTTCTCCGAGAACGGCTGCGCGCGTCACGTCGAGGAGTTCGGCACGCTGAGCGGCATCCTCGACGCGGATCAGTTCATCGAGGAGATCTCGTCGCGCGTCGACGCGCAGTCGGGCTCGCTGCATCAGGCCGACGACCTGACGCTGCTGTGCGTCTCGATCGGCGCGGCCGTGGATGCACATGCCGGTGCACATGCCGATGCACGCGTCGAGACCCGCCGCGCGGCGTAGGCAGGGCCGATGGGTCGACGCGACGTGACGTGATGCGATGCGACGTGGCGTGACGCGACGTGGCGCGACGTGGCGCGCATCGAACACCGCATCGTCCCCGCAGCGAGACGTGCGTCATGCGCGCGTCATGCGCTCATCGAGGGCCTCGTCGACGCACCGAGCTCAGCGGTCGCTGCGTCGCCCGATCCACTCGAGCTGCCGCGCCACCAGTTTCGCAAGGTGATCCGCCTCGACGTTCACGCGATCGCCGACCCGCCGCTCCGCGAGGTTCGTCCGAGCGAGCGTCTCCGGGATCAGGCAGACGTCGATCATCGGCCCCTCGTCGGCGTCGGCGACCCGCGCGATCGTGAGCGAGACGCCGTCGAGCGCGATCGAGCCCTTGTCGACCACGAAGCGCGCGAGGTCGCTTGGCAGCCGCAGGCGCACGCGCCATTCGCCCTCGGTTCGGATCTCGACGACCTCGGCGAGTCCGTCGACGTGGCCGAGGACGACATGTCCGCCGAGGAAGGTCGTCGGCGTCGCGGCGTGCTCGAGGTTGACGCCGGCCCCGACCCGCAGCGCACCGAGGCTCGTGACGGCGAGGGTCTGCGGGATGACGTCGAATCCGAAGCCCTCCGGACGGACGTCGACCACGGTCAGGCAGCAGCCGTTCACCGCGATCGACGCCCCGGGGTCGGGTCGGTGCGGCCAACCGCCGGTCTCGACGACGAGCCGGGTTGATTCCGCGCCCCGTCGGATTTCCGCGATCCTGCCAAGAGCCTGCACGAGTCCGGTGAACACGCGTCGGACGATACCTCCCCCGGGGAAACGCCGCCGGATGAGCGTCCGAGCGCTTGACGCTTCGACCCCGGAGGGGCGATACTCCGCACCCCGGATCCGGCATGGCCCGTCCGGGGTTCGGCGTCCGGCGCATCCCGCCGCGCGCGATTCGGATCTCCATCATGACGACCTCCACCACGCTGTTCTCGACCCTCCTTCTCCCGACGGTGTCCGCCGTCCTCCTGCACGGCGCGCCCGCCGTCGCCGATGCGGGAGCAGCGCAGTCCGCGGACGCGGCGCAGCAGCGCCTCGCCGCCGACGTGGCGAAGGTCGAGGCCGCGTACCTGATCGGACCGAGCGCCGCCGCGAAGCTCGGGTGCTCGATCGTCTGGCAGGCGAACGTGCCCGTCCCGAGCGGCAACGGCCTCAAGCTCGTCTCGGCGTCGCCCGACGGCGTGCTCGCGCTGAACGGACGCAACGAGCTCACGCTCGTCCGCGCCGCGACCGGCGACCGCAGCTGGACCGCCTCCGCCGCTCCCGCCGTCGACCGCGTGTCCGCGATGCGCGTCCTCGGCGAGGACTTCGGATTCCGCGCTGGAAGCGTCGCGATCTCGACCGACACCCAGCTCTACTTCCTCAGCCTCGACAACGGCGAACTCGTGTCGAAGAGCGGCTACCGGTTCGCGCCAAGCACGCTGCCGGTGTTCACCGACTCGCACATCGTGTTCGGCTCGCGCAACGGTCAGGCCGTCTGGGTGAACGCCGCCACCGGATTCCTCTTCCGCTCGAGCGTGCTCGATCCGGTGAGCCGCACCCCGAGTTCGATCGCCGCCCGTCCCGCCACCGACGGCACGGTCGTGGTCGCATGCAGTTCCGCCGGCACCGTCGTCGCGTTCGACGCGTCGAGCGCGCGCTCGCTCTGGCGTCGCGAACTCCTCGGCGGCGTGGTCGCACGTCCCATCATCGACGGTGACGTGGTCTTCGTCGCCAGCGAGGACCAGTACCTCTACGCCTTCGACCTCGGCAGCGGCGAGACGCTGTGGAAGTACTTCACGCAGTCGCCGCTGACGACCGCCCCGTTCGCCGCGGGCGACCTCGTGCTCCAGGATATTCCGAACGAGGGTGTCGTCGCCTTCACCCAGTCGCCCGAGGGGCAGCTGGGCGGCGAGGTGCGGTGGAAGAAGACGGGCATCGCCGGCGCGCCGATCACGACGGCCGAGATCTCCGGCCGCAGCGCCGTGGCCTTCTGGTGCCCGAAGGGACGCACGGTCACCTTCGTCGACGCCCTCAAGGGCGACGTCCTCTCGACCGTGGCGCTCCCGCAGGTCGAGCACCTCGACGCCGACCGCCTCGACAAGGGCGGTTTCGTGGCGTGGAGCTCCGATGGCCGCATCGAGCGCCTCGCGCCAGCCGCCGCGGCCGACGCGACGACGGCGAAGGCGGCTGCCGATTCCAACGGCTGAACCGCGAGGGTTTCCGACATGCATGGACTCGTTCCCGTTCGTCGCGCGCTGATTTCGGTCAGCGACAAGCGCGATCTCATTCCGTTCGCAAGGACGCTCGCGGATCTCGGCGTCGACATCGTGTCGACCGGCGGCACCGCCGCGGCGCTCGCCGCCGCCGGGATCAAGGTGACGCCGATCGAGAAGCTCACGGGATTCCCTGAGATGATGGATGGCCGCGTGAAGACGCTCCATCCGCGCGTCCACGGCGGCCTCCTCGGCCGACGCGACGTCGCAGAGCACGTCCGATCGATGGAGGAGCATGGCATCGCTCCCATCGACCTCGTCTGCGTGAACCTCTACCCCTTCGAGATGACCGTGCGCCGCGAGGGCGTCGAGGAACACGAGGCGATCGAGCAGATCGACATCGGCGGCCCGTCGATGCTTCGCTCGGCCGCGAAGAACCACGAGTTCGTGACGGTCGTCACCGATCCGTCGCAATACGACCGCGTCGCGAGCGAACTCGCTGCGAACGAGGGCGCGACCACCGTCGAACTGCGCCGCGCGCTCGCCGCCGCGACCTTCGCGCGCACCGCCGCCTACGACACCGCGATCGCGGCGTGGATGAGCCAGCGCGCGGGGAACCGGTTTCCGCCGGTCTTCGAACTGCGCGGCGTGAACGAGGGCGAACTCCGCTACGGCGAGAATCCGCATCAGGCCGCCGCGGTCTACCGCGACCCGACGTACCGCGGCCCGAACGTGGTCGGCGCCGAACTCCTGCACGGAAAGCCGCTTTCCTACAACAACCTGCTCGACGCGGCCGCCGCGCTCGAACTGGTGCAGGACCTGCGGGAACTCGCCCCCGACCTGGTGGGCGCGGCGGTGGTCAAGCACACGAATCCCTGCGGCGCGGCGGTGGCATCGACCCTGCGCGAGGCGTTCGCGAGGGCGTATGCGGGCGATCCGCTCGCGGCGTTCGGCGGAATCGTCGCACTGAACGCGGTGGTCGACCGCGCGACGGCCGAGGAGATCGTCGCGGGCGAGAAGTTCCTCGAGGTGGTGGTGGCGGCCGGCTACGACCCCGATGCGCTCGCACTGCTGCAGGCGCGCTGGAAGAACGCACGGCTCCTCGCGGTCGGCCCGGTCAGCGCGCTGCCGCGGTCGGTGATGGTTCGCTCGATTCCCGGCGGATTCCTCGCGCAGGAGGCCGACACGCACGCCATCGACGCATCGGCCTTCCAGCATGCCGCGGGGCCGAAGCCGGACGCCGCGATGCTGCGCGATGCGGGGTTCCTGACCGCGGTCGTGAAGCACCTCAAGTCGAACGCGGTGTGCATCGGGAAGGACGGTCAGTTGTTCGGCGCCGGTGCTGGTCAGATGGATCGCGTCGCAAGCTGCCGGAACGCGGTCGAGAAGTCCGGTGCACGTGCGAAATCGGGAGCGGTCGCGGCGAGTGACGCCTTCTTCCCCTTCGACGATGGCCCGCGGCTGCTGATCGACGCGGGCGTACGATGCCTGGTCCACCCGGGCGGGTCGAAGCGCGACGAGGACACGTTCAGGCTGTGCAACGAGCGCGGCGTGACGTGCCTCGTGACGGGTGTGCGGCGGTTCCGGCACTAGGTTGCACCCGGCGGGTGCCAAGCCCACCCGACCGGTCCACCAGAACGGTGCCAAGCACGTGCCGGGAGGTGCCAGGCACCACACGCCACGTGCTGCGTGCTGCAGGAGCACGACGCCACCTCTGAACGCGCGCGCGAGTCCGCGATTGTCAGCGGCATCCTTGACCAAGCCCGCGGTACCCGGCACGTGCCGGGAGGTGCCGGGCACCAGACGCCACGTGCTTGGCACCGATCCGGTCGCGCCGACGCGACCGCCACCGCACACCGCGACGCGCAGGCCACACCCCATTCCGCGCTATACTCGGCGCCATGGCCGACAAGCCCGTCCTCGACCACCCCGCCCTTCCGATCATCAAGGAAGCGTTTCCCGGCGTGAAGTTCATGGCCGCCGAGTTCCGCGGCCTCACCACCCTCATCTGCCCCCCGGAGCGGATGCACGACGTCCTCCGCCAGCTTCGCGACGATCCGCGGCTCGACTACAACTTCCTGACCGATGTCGTCGGCATCGACTACCTCAAGTACCCAGTCAAGCAGCCGGGCCGGTTCGCGGTCGTCTACCTCGTCCAGTCGTACAAGTACGAGCGTCGGCTTGCGGTGAAGTGCTTCCTAGAGCCGACCCTCGACACCAGCGGTATCGCCGAGGATCCGGCTCTCGAGATCGACAGCGCCTGCGATCTCTGGGCCGGCGCCGAATGGACCGAGCGCGAGGTCTACGACATGTACGGCATCCGCTTCCGCGGCCATCCGGACCTGCGGCGCATCCTGATGTGGAAGGACTTCCCCGCCTTCCCGCTCCGCAAGGACTACCCGCTCACCGGCCGCGGCGAGCGCGAGACGTACACCCCGCTGACGCGCGAATCGCGCTGAAGACCGCGACCGAACGCACATCCCGGCCCCCGCGCATGGACCTGCGCGGGGGCTCTTTTGCACAGTCTGATCACGGAATCCCCCACCGAGCGAACGCCGTGCCCGAATCGAAGCGACACCTGCAGTTGAAGGACATCGCCCTCGCGTGGCTCCGCGCGATCGGATGTCGCGCGGTCGCGACGGAGGTCTCCTGCCCCTTCAACCGCTATCGCTTCGACGCGCTCGGCTGGCTCGATCACGCGGACGATCCGCGTGCGGTCGACCTCCTCGGCAAGCCCGCCGCCGAGCCGCGCGCGCCGCGCGTGATCGCGATCGAGTGCAAGCAGTCGCGCGCCGACTTCGCCTCGGACGACCGGGATCCGAAGGAACTCGTCCGGCGCAAGGAGTACCTCCTCGAGCGCCGCCGCGTGATCGAGGAACTGCGCGTCAAGGTGCGCGAGCCGCACCTCCGCAACGCGGGTTCCACGCTCTTCGAGTCGCTCGACACATGGGAGTTCGGCGCGAGCCGCATCGCCGCGTACCGCGCGGTCGTCACCGAGCTCGCGTCGATCGACGTTCGGCTCGGAATCGATACGAAGTTCGCCATGCTCGCGCGCTGGCGGGTCGCCGATCACCTCATCGTCATGGCACCGCACGGACTGCTGCGCCCGCGCGAAGTGCCCGGAGGCTGGGGACTTGTCGAAGTCGACCCGAAGGCGCTCCGCAAGGGCTGGGAGCCAGTCGCAGGCGAGCCGATTCCCTGCTCGTTGCGCGTGGTGCCGGCAGCGCTCGGCGCGCCCGAGAAGCGCCGCGCGCGGCTTCTCCGAAACCTCGCGGTCGCGGCGAGTCGTGGAGTCGGGTTTGGGATCATGCCGCCGAAGCCGCGCGAAGGCTCCTCGCCGCGCGAAGGCTCCTCGCCGCGCGAAGGCTCCTCGCCGCGCGAAGGCGATGCCACGCTCTTTCCACCCACATGAGGTTCTCCGACATGCGGTCGGACAGGTGCCCTGCACGCATCCCTTACGGGGTTCGTGCAACTCGGAAACCGATATTGGAGCCGCCGTACTCCGCAAAGAAGAGTTGCCGCGCCGAACTCCGCGCCGGGAACCCATCGAGCGGGTCGAAGTTCGTGTGCGCTCCACCGCGAAGCAGTCGAATCCCCTTGGTGCCCTGCGCGGGACCCGTCGGATTCGTCTGAGGAGTGGAGGGATAGTTCCCCCACCAGTCCTTCACCCACTCGAACACATTGCCGAGCATGTCGTGCAAGCCGAGAGCGTTTGCTGCCTTCGTCCCCACCACCTGCGGGGCTCCAGCGCTGCCTGGCCCCCACGCGATCAACGGGAGCTGCGCATCGTTGGATGTGCCGTTCGGGAAGCCGGGGCCGCTGTGGAATGCGGTCGTAGTGCCGGCACGGCACGCAAACTCCCACTCCGCTTCGGTCAGGAGGCGCAGCCCGGTGGAAGTCAGGAAGGGCTGGACCGCGAAGTAGTTGAGGCTCTCGACGGGCCGATTCGGCTCGTTCGAGAATCCGTTCGCCGGCTGGTAGTACGACGGGTTCGAGCCCATCCGCGCCTGCCATTGCCCCTGCGTGACTTCAAATCGCCCCACGTACGTGGTGTTCGTCAGCGTGACCTCGTGGACGGGAGACTCGTTGGTCGTGCACGCCCAGGCGTTCGATGGCGAGCATCCCATCATGAAGGTTCCCGGTGGAACGACGAGCATCTCGACGCCGGAGGAGTTGTCCCTGATGCGCCAGGGGAAACCTGTCGCGGCGATCGCCTGCCGAAGCGCGCCATCGCTGATCACCTGCGGATCGGGCAACTGTTCGAGCACCGTGAACCACGTCGGGTTCGCGTAGCGGAATGCGTTGGAGAGCGTCGCGGTGCCGCCCGGAGTCGTCACCGAGACACTCTTCAGTCCCACCGTCCCGGGCGGAGCCACGACCGTGATGGTCTCCGCGTCGATGACGGTCAGGCCTGTCGCTTGGACGCCGCCGATCGAAACCGAGGTCGCCTGGGCGAGGAGCTGTCCCGTGATGGTGAGCGTGGTGCCACCGCCGACTGGTCCATTCGAAGGGATCGCGCGTTGGAGGGTCGGCGGACAGGGCCCCCAGCGCACGAAGAGCGTGGAGAGGTCGACCCCGTTGACCACTCCGTCGCTGTTCAGGTCCGCCGGACAGGCCGGGACGCCGCACGACCCCCACGCGCCGAGCAGGACCGTGAGATCCCGTGCGCCGACGGTTCCGTCGCGATCGATGTCTCCCGCACAGGTGGCGCTCTGCGCGCTGGCCACACGCACGACGGACCCCGCCATCGGCACGGCCAACAGGAGGGACACGGAACACGGAATGAACCGATCGATGATGGCATGGATCGTGGACGGCATGGTGGAAGAGAAGGTCTTCGGGGAACTTCGGTCGCGCCGATGCGGCCTCCCGGTCGGACGAAAGTACTGCCATCGCATGGGATTTCAAGGGACGGCGGGGTCCGCACGTGCAGATTCCCTCGCAGGTCCATTGGGATACAAAGGTCCGGCGGGTCCCGAGAGCATTTCGACGGAGGGCGGCCGAAGGATGGCGGCCGGATAGAGCGGCGCGCGAATCGAGCCGCGGTCCTCTCGAACGAGGCCGTGCGCGCGGCGCCCATCTGCTCGGTGCCTGGCACCAACCGCGGTGCAACCAGGTTTCAACCAGGCACGCGGCAGGAGGTCTTCCGTGCCGACATCGCTCGCAGTTCCATCCGACCGTCGCTCCCTGTCACCGACCAGGTTGGTGCCAGGTTGGTGCCAGGTTGGTGCCAGGCACTGATGCGTGGGGCACCGATGCGTGAGACGCCGATGCATGCCGCCGGCGCGTTCGACCGATACCATCCGTCAGTCCCGAGCCCCGGTAGCTCAGTTGGATAGAGCACCCGCCTTCTAAGCGCGTGGTCGGCGGTTCGAATCCGCCCTGAGGTGCTTCTCTCCGTGCATGAGGCGAGCACGGTGGACGACGATCGCAATCACCGCGCGCGCCGACGACGTGCGCTGAGGCCCGCGAGCGCTCCAAACGCAAGTACAGCCGGCGCGGGAACCACATTCGCCTCGAATGTCATGGGACGGTCGAACTGATCATCAAACCGCAACAGGCCGCCCGTGGTTTGGATGCCGCCATACCACTGAATCAACGAACCAGTGCCGCTTGCAGGCCCAAACGACGTAAGCATGTCCCATCCAGGAACTTGACCAATCGGGCCGAATGCGAGATCACGCCCGAACTGGCCACCGAGGGCGAACGCAGCCGCGGCGTTGAACTGAACCGAACGCGTGCGTGTCGCCACCAAGAAGTCAAATGTGCCGACCCCATCGATCGTGATCGACGCCGGCGCGCTGTGTTCAATCCAGTATGTCGTCGCGTCGAACACCTGGCGGGTGTCCGTATCACCGATGGCCGTGATGGTGTAACTCGTATTGAAGTTCGTTCCTGCGAAGGACCCGCTTCCCGAGCCCGTCCAGGTGAATGTCACGAGAGCCGCATCGGCGGTCGAGAGGACAGCGCTTGGAACGATCACAAGAATCGACGCAACAGTGGGAAGCGATAGGCGCGACATGATGGAAGTTCCTTCAGGAAGCAGAGGGAGGAAACGGGGCGAGAGATCGATTGGGGAGGAGACTGAGGGGGTGAACCGAGAGGGAGAACCGAAAGGGAGAACCGAAAGGGAGAACCGAGAGAGAGAACTGAGGCGGTACACGTAACGAAGCGCCTTGACCGAAAATCGATCAGGACGAGAGCGCCCCACCGTGACACTCAAACCTTGACACTCAAACCTTGCAACCCAAACGGCGACAAGCCTCGTGAAACTTCAGCGCGAAGGACCGACGAAAGTCCAACGAGAGATCACGCGAACAGCGAGACGAACAGGAACAGCGGGAGAATGCGAAGAGTTCGCGACGGGAGGGGAACGAGCACGGACAAAGTGCTCGAAGCGGACGCACACACGAACCGGGCGGCTGGACGACCGCACGGCTCGAGGCCGTTACTGTGGATCGAAAACTCGTGAAGGCAAGCGTTTTGGGGAAACAACACGCTATCTTGACCCAAGTTCACATTGGACGCCGTGCTCTACTCTTCCCGTCGGTCGCGCTGGTCAGCGTTTCCCCTCCACCCCGCTCTCCAACGACACTCTGGCGCATCCACGAAGCGAGTCGTATGTCGAGTCTCACCGTCATCTCTGGCCCAATGTTCGCGGGGAAGACCACCGAACTTCAACGGCGCGTTGTTGCTGCCCGCGCGCTTGGACAACACGTCCTCGTCGTAAAGCCCGCGCGCGATACGCGTTACGCGGCCGAGGCGATTGTGACGCAAACCGGCGAGCGCGTTGCGGCGAATGGCGCGCTGCACCGTTTCCTGAAGACACCCATCTGGGACTCGAGGGCACAATGCACGACACCATGATGAAGCCACGGCATAAGACGCCTTCGTCGGCGAAGCGAGCGCGGGGCGCGAGCGGAACCGACGAAGGCGACCGATCCGACCATGCCTCCGACCGCGGCCGTTGCTCCAGCCGCCGCAAGACCGAGGTCGTCCTGCGGCTCTTCCGCGGCGAGACGCTCGACCTCCTCAGCCGAGAGCTCGGAGTCACTCCCGGCAAACTCGCTCAAGTCTGAAGCACTGTTGACCCCGGTGCCTTGACCCCGGTGCCTGGCACCAACCGCGGTGCAACCAGGTTTCAACCAGGCACGCGGCAGCAGGTCGCCCGTGCCGATATCGCTGGCAGTTCCATCCGACCGCCGCTCCCTGTCACCGACCAGGTTGGTGCCAGGTTGGTGCCAGGCACCGATGCAGGAGGCACCGATCCACGCCGCCGGCTCGTTCGACCGATACCATCCGGAAGCTCCCGAACCCCGGTAGCTCAGTTGGATAGAGCACCCGCCTTCTAAGCGGGTGGTCGGCGGTTCGAATCCGCCCCGGGGTGCTTCCGTTCCCTCGACTCAACGGTGACGACGCATGCAGAGAGCCCGCCGGGCTCCGGGGAGGCCGACGGGCTCTGGTGCTTGGGCGCGACGTCCGCGACACCGGTCCGAGGATCTCTCGGCCACCGCCACGACCGATCACGGATTGCGCGCGACGCGGAAGCCGAGGTTGATGTTGACCGTGTCCGGGTACGAGTTGTCGCGGTTCGACGACGTGAGGAGGCTCGGCGGCGTGACCCAGGATCCTCCGCGCACGACGCGAAGTTCGCCCGTCGCAGGCCCCTGCGGATCCGTCGTCGGGCTCGAGGAGTAGTAGTTGTAGCCGTACCAGTCGGCCACCCACTCCCATACGTTGCCCGACATGTCGTGAACGCCGAAGCCGTTCGCGGCCTTGGTACCGACCTTCTTGGTGCTGAAGGTCGGCCCGCCGATCTCGCCGACATTCTCGACGTGCCACGCGATGTCGTCGATGTCGTCGGCGGAAACGATGCCGTCGGGGAACCCCGGACCCGCGTGATACGCGGTGTCCGTTCCCGCGCGGTACGCGTACTCCCACTCGGCCTCGGTCGGCAGTCGCAGTCCGCTCGACGAGAGGAAGTTCTGGATCATGTCGTGCGAGACCATCTCGACCGGGTGATCCGCGGCCTCGAACACGGAGGCGAAGTGCGATGGGTTCGTCCCCATCTCGCCAGCCCACTCGGCCTGCGTCACCTCGTAGCGCCCGATGTAGAACGCTTCCAGAATGGTGATCGCGTGCCGGGGGAACTGGTTCGACGAGCAGTTGCCCCCGTTGAGGAGGGAGCAGCCCATGTCGTACGTTCCCGGCGGGATGAGGATCATCTCGATACCGGTGCCGGCGTCGCGAACGCGCCAGGCGAGCCCAGTCTCCGCGATCGCCTCGCGCGCCGCGGGATCCGTTACGACGGCCGCATCGGGTGCCGCCTCGACGAGCGTCGCCCACGCCGGGACGGTGATGCAGGAACCCCAGGACATGAGCAGGGAACTCAGGTCGGCCGCGTCCACCGTGCCGTCACCGTTGATGTCGGCACCCGACTTCGAAGACCCGCCCCAACTGACGAGAAGCAGGCTCAGGTCGGAAGCACCCACCTGGGCGTCTCCATCGAGATCGCCGGGGCAGCCGTCGGCCAACGCCGAGCCGGCGAAGGCGAGCGCGGCGGAGGCCACGACGCCACCGAGAACCTGAAGGTGCGGCCGCCGGGCCTTCCGGCTGTTTCGAACGGTCTGGATCCACTTGGGCGACATGGTGCTCTCCTCGAGACTGTCCGGCGATCACCGCCGGATTTCGCCCCGCGCGACGAGTCGGGGCCTCTCTCCGTCAGAAACAGAGGAGGCCCGCCGAACCCTCGACCGCGTCCGGCCGCGCATGCGCACTCCAACCCGACGCGGGACCGACGGGCCTCCTCGGAGCATCGCGATTTCTCCCGCCCGGCTCCGCGCGCGGCTACCGTGGGAGCCGGTCTCCCCTGAACCATCACGGATCCCCCAGCGAGACCCTCCGAGACAACTTCGGCGACAACTTCGGCGACAACTTCGGCGAGCCCCTCCGCAACATCGACTCCCCACCGATGCCCCACCCTCCCGCACCCCCTCGCCCCGAGCCGCACCTCACCGTGATCTGCGGCCCCATGTTCGCTGGGAAGACCACCGAGATCCTCCGCCGCGTGGAGGACGCACGCTCGCGGGGCGAGCATGTCCTCGTGGTGAAGCCCGAGCGCGACACGCGCTACGCGACCGACGAACTCGTGACGCACGCCGGCGAGCGCATTCCCGCGCTCAACGCACGCGATGCGACCGACATCACCTCCCTCTTCCGATCGGCCCGATCAAGCCCTGCGCTCGTCGTCATCGACGAGGTGCATTTCTTCGCATCGCACGCGGTCGCGCCGATCGAGGAACTGCTCTCGCACGGGGTCCGCGTCGTCGTGGCCGGCTGCGATATCGATCACTTCGGGGACGTCTTCACGCCGTTCGACACCCTCATCCCCCGCGCCGACGAGATCGTCCGCGTCCGCGGCACCTGCGCGCGGTGCGGCGCGCCGAGCACGCACAGCGAACGGCTGATCGCCTCGACCAACCGCATCATCCTCGGTGGTGCTGCCGAGTTCGCCCCGACCTGTATCGCCTGCTTCAGGCCTTCGCGGCGCCCTCCGAACGATGCGTGACGACGACATGTGCGGCGGCGCGATAGCGCCCGGCGTGCATGGCGAACGTCGGCTCGGCGACGTTGTGGAAGAAGTGCTCGAGGTACTCGATCGGCCACGGCCGTTCGCCCGAGCGCTCGCGCGCCATCGCGCGCTCCCACCGGATATCGCGCGGAGCCTCGACGTACACGGCGATGTCGACGTGCGCGCGCGGCAGTTCATGCAGCGCATGAAGCCCCTCGATCACAAGAAGGTCCACCGGATCGACGGAGACCTCGCCGACCCGCGCGTGCGACTCGAAGCTCCACTGCGGAATCGTCGTCGAGCGCCCGGAACGCAGTTCCGCCAGATCGCGTGCGAGCCGCACGAGATCCGACGACTCGGGCATGTCCCGCAGGTGCTCGGGCGTGCGGTCGTAATCCGGGAGGTAGTGGTCGGTCGAGAGTACGAGTCCCCTGCGCGGAGCCGGCGAACCATCCCCACGCGACTCGAACCGCTCGACGAGCCGCCGTGCCAAGGTGGTCTTGCCGGAAGCCACCGCGCCCGTCACGGCGACGACGACGCGGGGACCGCCGGACGCGGCGCGGGCCAGGATCGCCTCGATCGCGTGCTCGACGGAAAGCTCGACGGGGAGCTCGACGGGCCGTTCGACGGGGAGTTCGGCGGGGAGTTCGGCGGGCGTGCGTTCGTCCACGACGCGCAGCATACGCCCCGTCGTATCCTGCGCGGCTGATGAATCTCCACGGCATTCTGGGCGTCGCCGCCCTCCTCGGACTCGCGTGGCTGCTCTCCTCCCAGCGACGTGCGATCTCCTGGCGCACGGTCGGGGCCGGCCTCGCGCTCCAGTGCACGCTTGCGTTCCTCCTCCTCCGGTTCCCCCCTGCGGTCGCCGTCTTCGACGCATTCGCCGCAGGCGTCACGAAGGTCATCTCGTTCGCGGACGAGGGCACGCGATTCATCTTCGGAAACGCCGCCGATGCAGGCGGCGCCTGGGGCTTCATCTTCGCCGTCAAGGTGCTTCCGATCATCATCTTCTTCGCGTCGCTGATGGCGGTCCTCTACCACGTCGGCGTCATGCAGCGCGTCATCGCGCTGCTCGCGGTCATCCTCCGCAGGGCCCTCGGCGTGACGGGCGTCGAGGCGATGTCCGCGGCCGCGAACGTCTTCGTGGGTCAGACCGAGGCGCCGCTCACGGTGCGCCCGTTCATCGCGGGCATGACGCGATCGCAGCTCATGTGCATCATGACGTGCGGATTCGCGACGATCGCCGGAAGCGTCATGGCGGCCTACGTCGTGCTCATCGGCGGCGATGATCCCGCGGCGCGCGCCGAGGTCGCGAAGCACTTCATGATCGCCTCCGTCATGAGCGCGCCCGCAGGCCTGCTGATGTCGAAGATCATGCTGCCCGAGACGGAGAAACCGACGGACGAGTCGATCGGCGAACTCCGCAGGATGCCCAGGACGACCGTCAACGTCGTCGACGCAGCCGCCGAAGGCGCGACCGACGGACTCAAGCTCGCCCTCAACGTCGCCGCGATGCTCGTCGCTTTCGTGTCGCTGATCGCGCTCCTGAACTGGCCGCTCGCCGCCCTGAGCGAGGTCGATCTCGCCTGGCTCCCGATCGCCTCGTGGCGCGCGGAACTCGGCATCCCGGTCCTCACCTTTCAGAACATCCTCGGCTTCGTCCTCCAGCCGATCGCGTGGCTCATGGGTGCCGGCTCCGACGCGCACAAGGTCGGCGCCGTGATGGGGCAGGCCGTCGTCGCCACCGAGTTCGTCGCGTACCTCGACCTCGCGGGCATGATCAAGTCGGGCGGGATCTCAGAGCGTGCTTCCACGATCGCGATCTACGCTCTCTGCGGCTTCGCGAACCTTCCTTCGATCGCGATCCAGATCGGCGGACTCGGCGCGATGGCGCCCGAGCGCCGCGGCGATCTGGCGCGGCTCGGACTCCGCGCCATGGTGGCGGGCGCGCTCGCGTGCTGGATGACAGGCGCGATCGCGGGCGTGTTTGTCGGCTGAGCGGCACGCGCCGGCCTTGCCAGCCACAAGGGCGCTCCGCGTGGTTCCTTCACCGGATGCCCATCGAGTCAATCGGCGACCAGCGAAGCACCATGTAGAGATCGGGGTCCGAGCAGCCCTTCGCGCCGCCGAACAGCAGGAACCCCGACGGACTCCGCCCTTCCACGGGATAGACCGACGCGTAGCCCTCCCACTCACAGCCCGTCAAGACAATCGAAGGGCCGACGAGTCCCCAGGTACCGGCCGAGGCCTTTGCGTCCGCGCCATCGTCCAGCCAACGGAAGAAGTACGCGCGGTCCGCACGAAGCACCAGCTCGATTTCTGCTCGCTCGGCCCCGTCGATGCAACCAAATCCTATCCATCGCCCGACGATGTCGGCGACGGTGACATCATCGGCGGGCCCCGGACCTCCGTAGCCGCAGCCGTGCAGCATCGGCATGACCGGGATCACGAACGCCGCTAGGCGTGTCATCAGACCTTCACCAGCCGCGTCACGCGACCGATCGGCACACATGGTCGTACCGCTTCGGCGAAGGACTCGCCGAAGCGGTAGCCGCGCAAACGACATCAGACCTTCACCAGCCGCGTCACGCGACCGATCGGCACCCATTCGACCACCAGGATCGAGCCATCCGCGAGGAACATCGCCGAGTGCGGGTGGACGAACTTGCCGGGGATGAAGTCCTTGCGCGCTGCTCCACGGAGATTGGTCGGGTTGCCGTCACCGAGCATCGCGACCGCCTTGTTGTCCTTCCCGAGCAGCGTGACCACGCTCGCGAGGTCTGGAACCAGCAGCAGGTCTCCGCGCGTCTTGAAGTGGCATGGCTGACGCATCGAGTCCTTGACGAAGGACACGTGCTTCCATGGCTGCCCGGCACCGGCCTCGGCGAAGTACTGGATGCGGTTGTTCGATCGGTCGGCGACCGCGAGCGTTCCAACGCGGTCGTCCCACCAGAGTCCGTGCGGGCCGGCAACCTGTCCCTCGCCGTTGCCCGGACCACAGATCGTCGCCTTGTGCGCGCCGTCCTTCGTCCAGATGTGGACGAAGCTCTTGCCGTAGCCATCGCCGACGAAGATGTCGCCATTCGGCATGAACGCGACGTTCGTAGGATTCCAGTCGTTCTCGTTCGCGTAGACCTTCGAACCCGCGAACTCCGCATCGACAGGCGCGCCCCTCTCCCACACGACCGTGCCGTCAAGCTTGGTCTTGAGGACGCGCCGACGGTTCACGTCGCAGTGGTAGAGGAACTCCTCGCCATCTTTCGCGCCATCTTCCGCGCGGATGTCGAGGCCGTGGCCACCGCCCCTGAGCTGCGGCATCATCGAGCGGACGAACTTGCCGTCCTTCGTGAAGACGTACACCGCATCGTCCTTCGTCGCTCCCCCGCCGACGGTGTGCGAGATGTAGACGTTTCCGGCCTTGTCCTGCGCGA
>JBIIYI010000202.1:0-5726 GCA_044346895.1 Phycisphaerales bacterium | reverse complement strand
CATTGTCCCGCACCGCGGCTGGATCGTGCACGAAACTGCAACTGCTAACCTTGCCGCGATGGAGTGGGCCTCGTTCATCGTCGGCACGATCGCTGGAGGCGGAGTTGCGGTGGCACTCCTGGCGTCGGCCCTGACCCGCCGCGTCGTGCGATTGCGCGCGGCGGAGGAGCGCGCGAGACGACAGGAGCGGCTCGCGGAACTCGGCGCCCTGACCGGCGGCCTCGCCCACGAGATCAAGAACCCTCTCTCGACCATCGGGCTCAACGTTCAGCTCGCAAGCGAGTCGATCTCCGATTCGGCACTGCCGGAGGACGAGAAGGCGACCCTCGTGCGTCGCGTCGAGACGGTGAGTCGGGAGTCCACGCGCCTCGCAAACATCCTGAACGACTTCCTCCGGTTCGCAGGGAGGATCAAGCTCGCGCCGGTCGAGGCCGACGCGCGGGAGACGGTCGAGGAACTCGCGGATTTCTACCGACCGCAGTGCGACCTGACCCGGACGATCCTGCGGACCGACCTTCCGCCCGACCCGGTCCGGGCCCGATTCGATCCGGCGCTGCTCAAGCAGGCGCTGCTCAACCTTCTCATCAACGCCACGCAGGCGATGGCGGCCGCGGAGACGCCGACCCGCGAGATCCTGGTCCGGGTGGTTCCGGTCGAAGCCGAACCGCAGCAGCGGCCCGGTCGCGCGAACGACCCCGAGGTCGCGATCCACGTCATCGACACCGGTCCAGGCATCCCCCTCGAGAAGCACGCGGAGATCTTCCGCCCCTACGTCACAGGCCGAAAGGGCGGTACGGGGCTCGGGCTCGCGGTCACCCGCCGCATCGTCGAGGAGCACGGCGGCAGGATCGACCTCTTCAGCGAACCCGGCAAGGGCACCGACTTCGTCGTGCGGATCCCGGTGGCGGGCCCCTCCTCCGATGCGCGCTCCGGCGACGACGACGATGCGCGCAAGACCGTGCTCGACCGCCTCTTCAAGCGCGCGTCGGTTTCCTAGCGGTCGCGGCTGCGGCCGCCGCGGAGCTCACTCGAGCCAGTCGCGTGCCTTGAGCCGCTCCGGGACGTACGTCTCGCTGACGTACGAGATGTCCTTGGTGATCAGCGACTCGACCTCCATCTTGAATCCGTTCGCGAGGAGCGCGTTGATCTCCTTCTGCCAGCCCTTGTGCCCCTCGAACCAGGGGTAGGCCGCGATCTCCTTCGCGCGCTTGATGTCGTTGTCGGTGAGGTCGATCTTCACCGCGTCGTCGAGGCCGCACTCGCGGAAGTCCTTCGCGCGGATGCCGAGGAACTTCGCGTCGGGGATCGCCAGCCGGGTGCTCTCGAAAGCCAGCGAGATCGAGCCCTGCTTGATGACGCTGTAGATGTAGTGGCCCCACGGATCGTTGTCGAGCACGCAGATGATGGGAAGCTTCAGCTCCTGATTGAGCCGCTGCAGCAGGCGGCGGCATCCGCGCGGCGGCTGGCCCGCGCCGTGCGTGAGGATGCAGTTGTTCTTCTCCCAGAAGCGGTCCTCGTTGAAGCGGTTCCAGACCGTGCCCTTCTCGACGTGCAGGACGAACTTCGCCTCGCACTTCTTGAACTGGATGATGTCGGGCTCGACGATCGAGGGCAGCGCGTAGCCGCCCGAACCCATGCGGCGGCAGTCGATCTCGTCGCCCTTGTCGACGATCGTGATGTTGCCGACCATCGAGCCGCGGTTCTCCGCGAAGACGTGCAGCTCCTCGCGCAGCGCGCCGAGCGCGACCTCGAGATCCTCGAGGATCGGATCCGACTCGTCCTGCGTGTCGAAGGTGTTCTCCTTCGTGCCGGCGACGGTGTGCTTCGCCTTGTAGAAGACGCCACGGAGAGAGCTCGTCTTCTGGGCGTCGATCAGGTCCTTGATCGTGCTCGCGTGGAGCATCGTCTGCATGAACTGCTTCGCGGTCTTGAGGTCGAAGAGCGGGCGAGCCGCGGTGGCTCCGCCCATCTCGAGAATCCCCTTCTTCCTGTTCCAGATCGTGTTCGACTTCGTGCGCGTGGGGATCTCGACGATCGGCTCCTTGCCGCCGAGCGACCGACGCACGATCTCCTCGGCGAGCGCGAGGATCTTGCGCTGGGTCGCCGCGTCGCGCTCCTTCACCTTTCCGTTCGCGGGCTTCGCGCCGCCTGCGGGTGTCGTCGACTTCTTGGCCATGGATCGATTCCTCGGGTCTCGCCGTCCGTGTGCTTGTGAGGGTTCGCGTCGTCAGAAGAGGCGCGGATCGTCGTCGTCGAAGGGCTTCGACTGCCGCGACGGAGACGGAGGCTTCGGCTCCGAGCGGGCCGCGAGGTCCTTCTTCGTGACGATCGCAGGCGCGGGCCGACCCCCCTCCTTCGCACGCTTCGCAGGCGCGGCCTCCGCATTCGGGGCAGCGGTCCGCGCGGGGGCTTCCCGCCCGCGGGCGGCGGATTCCTTCCGCGCGCCCGGAGCGGGCTGCTTCGCGCCGCGCGCGGACTTCTCCGGCTCGTCGAACGAGATCGGCGCCACCGGCGCCGACTGCTCGACCGGAGCGATCGCCGTCGGCACGAGGATCACGCCCTCGTCGTCGAAGTCGTCCTCCTCCTCGCGCATGACCTTGCCATCCTCGTCGAGCTGCTGGTCGGCGACCGCGGTCTTCCGCCGCGCCTGATCGAGCAGCGCGTCGTAGAGGCGCTTCGCATCCTCGTCGGTGATCGCGTTGAGGGCCTTCGCGATCTCGCCGATGTACCGCTCGAAGACGTCGCGACGCTCGCTCTCGCGGCGCATCTTCTGGCGCTTGCGGAGGTACGTGCCGAGCTTGCGCCCGCACTCCATCAGAGCGAGCTTCATCTCCTTACGGATCTCGTCGTAGTCGGCGATCGCCTCCTTCGACTCGCTCGTGAAGGGCACCCACACGCTCGCCATGTGGATCATGACGACGAGCGGCCCGACCGGCAGGCTGCCGCGCGGCTGCTGCATCGCGTAGTTCTTCCACGGCGTCTCCTCGACGGCCTTGAAGCTCGAGCAGGCGCTCTGCTGGAAGAGGAGCGGCACGCGGTTCGCGAAGCGGATCACGCGCGCAGGCTGGTCGCCCGCAAGTTCGCCGCCGAACGCGATCGCCGCCTCGATCTGGAACGGCCGTCCGCGGTAGACCGCGGCATCGCGCGTCGAAGCGGCGTAGAACTCGGCCTTCACGCCCTTGAGCAGGCCGGCGAGGAGCTGGCGCACGCCGATCGGCGCGAGGCAGTCGGTCGGCGGCGGAGCGAGGCGCTCATCCTCGAAGACCTTGAAGAGCTTCTCGACCTCGGGCGGCTCGACGTCCCCGGCCTTCGTGCGCGAGGTGAGTCCCACCGCGGAGCAGAACTTCGACGCCGTCGCCGCGGAGACGCGGCAGAAGCGCGTCTGGAGGAAGTCGTAGAGCGTGCCCTTCTCGCTCGCCTCGTAGTCCTTGAGCATCTGGAGGAGGATGCCGAGCTCGATTCCCTTCGGATGCGGCTGGATCTCCTTCGTCTCGGGCGGGAGTTCCTGCACGCCGCGCGGGTAGACGATCACGCCGCCGGTCTCGGAGGTCTGGGCGGGCGTGTCGGCGCGTCCTCCCTGCGCGGCGGCCGCGCTCGTCCCGGGAAGCATGTCGTCCGCCTCGTCCTGGGTGATCCGCGAGGGCGGCACGAAAATGATCCGCGCGTGCGGATTCGCGATCGCGGTCAGTTCGAGGAACTCGTCGACCGAGCCGCGCCCCTTCTGGTACTTGCCCTCGAGCTCGATCGACACGCTCGTTCCCGTGACGAACACCTCGGGCGAGAGCAGCGTGCCTTCGGCGGAAAGTTGCTTGGTACCCGCGGAAATGCCGCGGAAGCGCTCGGGCGGGAAGTCCTTCGTCTCCTTGTCGAGCGTCACCTCGGCGCGGTTCGTCTTCGTGTTCATCGCGAGCTCGAGGTGATGCGCCGCCTGCTTCGCGCTCGGCTTCGTGTGGATCACCATCGGACGGCCCGTCGTGATGAGGCCGTTCATGCCCGCCGCGGAGATGCCGATTCCCTGCTGGCCACGCGACATCTTCAGGCGATGGAACTTCGAGCCGTAGAGCAGCCGGCCGAAGATGTTCTCGACCTGCTTGCGCACGATGCCCGGACCGTTGTCGATGATCGTGACGCGGTAGCGCGAACTCTTGGTCGTCGCGGGGCGCTTCGGGTCGAGATCCTCGATCACGACCACGATGTCGGGCAGGATGCCGCCCTCCTCGCAGGCGTCGAGCGAGTTGTCGACCGCCTCCTTGACGGTGGTCAGGAGCGCCTTGCGCGGATTGTCGAAGCCGAGCAGATGCCGGTTCTTGACGAAGAACTCGCTGACCGAGACTTCCTTCTGCCGCGCCGACATCTCCTCGGCGGTGGCTCCCCTGCGGGTCTTCGTCGATTGCGCGGCGCGTTCCGTCACGGCGTTCACGGCTCCCTCCCTCGGTGGTTCGGGCGTTCCATCGCCCGGACTGCGGCGGCGCCGCGGCGGCGAAGTTAGCGGATTCGCGCGGCCCGCGCGACGAACGCACGCGTTCCCGTTCCTTTTCACCGACCAATTCCGCCCGGACGTCCATTCGGCTACACTCTCCGCCCTTCACGCAACCCAGCACCGGAACTTCAGAGAGGCAACGACACCATGGAAACCACCCTGATCATCCTCAAGCCCGACGCCGTCCAGCGCGGCCTGATGGGCCGCATCATCACCCGCTTCGAGGACAAGGGCCTGCAGATCGTGGGCGCGAAGCTCATGCAGATCTCGCCCGAGCTCGCCGCGACCCACTACAAGGACCACAACGGAAAGCCGTTCTACAACGGCCTCGTCGGCTTCATGACCAGCTCTCCCGTCCTGGTGATGGCCGTGCGCGGCATCGGCGCGATCACGATCTGCCGCGGCATGATGGGTGCGACGTTCGGCTCGAAGGCCGCCGCCGGAACGATCCGCGGCGACTTCGGCGTCTCGAACTCCTTCAACCTGATCCACGGCTCGGACAGCCCGGAGGCCGCCGCGCGCGAACTCTCGCTCTTCTTCAAGGCCGGGGAAGTCCTCGATTTCGCCCGCGCCGGCGAACGCTGGATCTACGACAGCTCGTCCGGCAAGGCGGAGTGAGCGCCGCGCCATTCCGGCGACGTTCCTGTCCCGCACCGATCCGATTCCGACACCGTCCGGCCTCCGGGCGGTGTTGGTGCTTTTGCGGGGAAACCGTCCGAAGGCGTTGACCCGCCCCGCGGGCGCGGGTCCTTCGGGCGGATGCCCCAGACCTCGGCGATCTGCGTGGTTTCGCCGCCCGAGACACAACGCATCGCCGTTCTGAACGTACATATGGCGAGCCGCCGCGCGGATGGACCGACGGTGGAGCGATCACGGACGATCGACGCTCTCGGTTCGCGCCGCTCCGGAGGTTGGAAGGTCGAACTGCTCAAGTCGGGGAAGGCCGCTGGCGGTGCGGCGTGCTGCGCTGCGTCGAGTTGCGGGCTTCGGGTGCGGGGCTTCGGTTTCACGCTGCGCACGCAGGAGCGAGTCAGGCGGATCGAACCGCGTCGCGTTGAGAAGGGTGCGAGGTGCGGGCGATCCGTGGTCTGAAAAACCGTGTTCTGAACAACCGTGTTCTGAACAACCGTGGTCTAGACAATCCGGGGACGCGACGCCGCGCGGTGAATCGCCGCACGTTCGTCGGCGAACCAAATCCCCGCAATCTGTGAACAAATCGGCCCCGAGCGGCGTCTCTCTCGCAGCG
>JBIIYI010000201.1:0-5727 GCA_044346895.1 Phycisphaerales bacterium | reverse complement strand
CCTCGATCGCGGCGTCCGCAGGCGAGGGCGTCTACGAGTCCGGCAACGTCGAGTCGATCTCCACGATCGACAACGTCGAGCACCTCTACATCCGCAACCTGACCGCGGGCGACTACGTGCTCGAACTGAAGCGCAAGGTCGGAACGCAGACCTCGCTTCCGGTGTGCGTCGCGTGGTACATCCCCGAAACGACGCCGTCGAACCCCGCGGATCTCGACAATGACGGAACGGTCGGCGCGGCCGATCTGTCGATCCTCCTCTCGCAGTGGGGAACGAACGGCTCAGCGGACCTTTCGGGCAACAACCTCGTTGGTGCGGAAGACCTTTCGATCCTTCTCGCCTCGTGGGGTTGATGCGGGGCTGATGCGGGGTTGATGCGGGGTTGATGCGGGGTTGACGCGTCGTTGATTTGGCGCCGATTTCGAGCTGCCCCAGGTTCACTCGACCTGATCGCGAACGGCTTTCCATTACCATTCGCGGCCCATGCGGCCCATGACGCAACGCATCTGGCTCGCGGTACTCCTCCTCGTGGTGGGAGTCCCGCTCGTCTACCCGATCTGGCTCGGGGTGGCGAGCGCGTTCGTCGCGGACGACGGCTCGTTCACGCTGTTCCACATCGCGAACGTCTTCCGCGATCCGGTGCTGCGCGAGGGCCTCCGCAACGCGTTCCTGATCGCGTGCTGTACGACGGTGGTCGCCGTCGCGATCGCGCTTCCGCTCGCGATGCTCTCCGCACGGGCGACGTTCCCGGGGAAGCCCCTCCTGTCGACCTTGATCCTGGCGCCATTGGTCTTGCCGCCCTTCGTCGGCGCGATCGGGATGAAGCAACTGCTCGGGCGTGAAGGCGCGGTCAACGCGCTCCTCCTCGACCTCCATGTCGTCTCGTCGCCGATCGACTTCCTCCACGCGGGCGGTTTCCTCCTGATCGTCCTCCTCGAGGCGGTGGCGCTCTTTCCGATCCTCTATCTCAACCTCGTCGCCGCGATCGCGAATCTCGATCCGTCGATGGAAGAAGCCGCGACCAATCTCGGCGCGGGTCGCGTGAAGCGATTCTTCCGCGTGACGCTGCCCCTGATCCGACCTGGGCTCTTCGCGGGCGGCACGATCGTCTTCGTGTGGAGCTTCACCGAACTCGGCACGCCGCTGATGCTCGAGTTCACGAAGACGACGCCGGTCCAGATCTTCAACGGCATCAAGGAGATGGAGGCGTCGCGCCAGCCGTATGCACTGACGGCGGTGATGCTTGGCGCGACGATCCTGTCGTACGCCGTCGGCCGGCTGATCCTCGGTGGGAAGGGCCACGCGATGCTTGCGAAGGCGAGCGCGGGCGCGGGGCTCAAGCCGCTCACGGGAAATGCAGGGATCATCGCGGCTGGCCTCTTCGCGATGGTCGCGCTCATCGCGATGCTGCCGCACGTCGGCGTGATCGGCACCGCGCTCGCCGCGAACGGCCAGTGGTACGGCTCGATCCTGCCCGAGCGATGGACGCTCGACCACTTCGTCCAGGCGATCTCGCATCCGCTCGCCGCGGGTGCGGTGCGCAACTCGATCATCTTCGCGGGCGTCGCGACGATCGTCGATGTCGTCGTGGGGCTCTTCGTCGCGCGGCTCCTCGTGCGCGGCACGGTGCGCGGACGCGGCGTCCTCGACGCGCTCGTCATGCTGCCGCTCGCGGTGCCGGGTCTCGTCTTCGCCTTCGGCCTCGTCGCGGCGAGCCTCCGCTGGCCGTTCGGGCCGGGCGGCCCGCTTGAATCCGTCGGCAACATCCTCGGCGCCACGCCGAATCCGATCCCGTTCCTGATCCTCGCCTACGCCGTGCGGCGACTCCCCTACGTCGTGCGCTCGGCCGCCGCGGGCCTCGAGCAGACCTCGGTCGCGCTCGAGGAAGCCGCGTTCAACGTCGGCGCGAGCCGTTGGCGCGTGACGCGCAAGATCGTGCTGCCGCTGCTTGCGGCGAACCTGGCCGCAGGCGCGATCCTCGCGTTCTGCTTCGCCATGCTCGAGGTGTCGGACAGCCTCATCCTCGCGCAGCGCGAGGCCGACTACCCGATCACGAAGGCGATCTTCACGCTGGCCGAGCGCCTCGGCGACGGCCCCGGCGTCGCGAGTGCGCTTGGCGTGTGGGCGATGGCATTCCTCGGCGTCGCTCTTGCGACCGCCGCCGCGCTCGTCGGCAAGAAGGCCGGCGCGATCTTCCGAGGGTGAGACGTGCGGTGCTTTAGGCGCTCCTACGACGTCTCGCCACCACTCACCTCCGCTTGCCGAGGACGCCGTTCGCGCCGAGTTCCTCGGCGATGCGGAGCAGCTGGTTGTACTTCGCGGTGCGATCCGAACGGCACGGGGCGCCCGTCTTGATCTGGCCGCAGTTCGTGGCGACGGCGATGTCGGCGATCGTCGAATCCTCAGTCTCGCCCGAACGGTGCGAGAGGACGGCGCGGTAGCCCGAGCGGTGCGCGAGGTTCACGGCGGCGAAGGTCTCGCTGAGCGTTCCGATCTGGTTGACCTTCACGAGGATGGCGTTGCCGCACTTCTCCTCGATGCCCTTCGCGAGGAACTTCGGATTCGTCACGAAGAGGTCGTCGCCGACGAGCTGCGTGGTCTTCCCGAGCCGCTCCGTCAGCTTGCGCCAGCCGGACCAGTCGTTCTCGGCGAGGCCGTCCTCGATCGAGTGGATCGGGAACTTCGCGCACCACGACGCCCACATGTCGATGATCTCGTCGCTCGTCGCGATGCGGTCGGGGTTCGACTTGAAGAAGCAGTAGCCTTCCTTGCCGCGCTCCTTCGCCTCGTTCGCGAGTTCGCTCATCGCCGGATCGAGCGCGATGAACACCTGCTCGCCGAGCTTGTAGCCGGCCTTCTCGACGGCGATCGCGATCAGTTCAAGCGCCTCTTCGTTCGACTTGAGGTTCGGCGCGAAACCGCCTTCATCACCGACCGCGGTCGAGAGATGCTTGTCGTGCAGCACCTTCTTGAGCGCGTGGTAGCACTCGACGCCGCAGCGGAGCGACTCCTCGAAGTCGAAGAAGCCCCACGGCTGGATCATGAACTCCTGCATGTCGACGTTCGAATCGGCGTGCTTGCCGCCGTTCAGGATGTTCATCATCGGAACGGGCAGCGTCTTCGCCGCGACGCCGCCGAGGTAGCGGTAGAGCGGCTGGCGCGTGGCGGCCGCGGCCGCGTGCGCGACGGCCATCGACACCGCGAGCGTCGCGTTCGCCCCGAGGCGCGACTTGTTCTCGGTTCCGTCGAGTTCGAGGAGCACCGTGTCGATCTCCTCCTGCCCCGTCGCGTCGAGACCGAAGATCGCGGGCGCGATCTCGTCGTTCACGTGGTCGACGGCCTTGGTAACGCCCTTCCCGAGCCAGCGCGACTTGTCGCCGTCGCGCAGTTCGACCGCCTCGTGCTCGCCGGTCGAGGCGCCCGAGGGCACCGCGGCGCGGCCACCGACGCCGCCTTCGAGGACGACCTCGGCCTCGAGGGTCGGATTGCCGCGGGAATCGAGGATCTGACGGGCGTGGACGGATTCGATGGCGAAGTTCATGTGGAGTGACCTTTTGGAGAGGGCCGCAGAGTACCAAAGCCGACGCGCCCGGAATCCGCGGGAATCGCCGCGGATTCCGCATGGAACGCGACGGCCCCGGACATGGGTCCGGGGCCGTCGTCGGAAGTTCGTCGTGACGTCGGCCTCAGGAGCACGCGCCCCACGCCGCGAGGAGGAGCGAGAGATCGGCCGCGCCGACGTCGCCACTCGCATCGATGTCGGCCGCGCAACCGCCGCCGCACGCGCCCCACGCCGCGAGCAGCTCGCTCAGGTCGGACGCGCCGACGTCGCCATCGCCATCGAGATCCGCAGGGCACGCGTCGAGGCAGGAGTCGATGATGGCGATGCCCGAGCCGCACGCACCCGCGCGGGCGCGGAGCCCGCCGTCGAGGTGCAGCGAGGCCCGACCGTCGCCATCGAGGTCCGCGACGAACGCACGCGCGGGCCCCTCCGCAAGCAGCGACGCGACCTGCTCCGACGTCGCGCCGTCGATCCGGTGCAACGCACCGGAGGTCTCGAAGAAGGGATCGGTCGTGTGCATGTAGAGCTCGGTGCTTCCGTCGGCATCGGCGTCGAAACGCACGAGACCCGCGCCGGCCTGCGGCCTTTCGTAGTCGGTGGTGACGGGTCCGAACGGCGTCCAGGCCGCCGACTGGAGGCGCTGCGCCCATACCAGCCCTCCCGACGCGAGCGACTGTCCGAACACGAAGAGCGATGGCACGCCGTCCTGATCGTGATCGAACGCCTGGAGCGCCAGCGCATGGCCCTGCGTGAACGAACCGACGGCCTGCCACGCCGTGCCGTTCCACTTCAGGACGCGCTGAAGGAACGCGTTCGGGTCGTAGTAGCCGAGCGCGATGATCAGGCTGGGCGAGCCGTTTCCGTCGTCGTCGAACGACACGATCGAATCGACCACCTGATTCGACGCGCCGACCGTGAAGGCCGCCCAAGCGGACCCCGTCCAGCGCGCGAGCCGGCCGACGGCGGCGCCGTCGACGGTGCTGAAACCGCCTCCGACGAAGAGACTCCGCTGTCCGTCGCCGTCGTGATCGACCGCGGCGAGCGCATCGATGGTCGAGTTGAACTGACCGGGGAGCTGCGTCCAACTTCCGCCCGACTTCGACGGATTGAAGACCGCCACCGTGCGCGCCGTACCCGATGTGCCGATCTGCACGCCCGTGTTTCCTGCGGCGTAGAGCGAGGCCTGCCCGTCGCCGTCGAGGTCCGCGACCAGCAGCTCCTCGATGCCCGACGGCCACGGATTCGCGATCGCCTGCCACGACGTCCCATCGAAGGACGCGAGCCGCGGCACCGAGGTGGCGCCAGTCTGGGTGAACCTGCCGCCCGCGATGAGCGACTCGCGCCCATCGCCGTCGTGATCGAAGAGCACCGACGCCGCGACGCGGCCGTTGAGGCCGAGAGTCTCGGCCGGCGAGCCGATGCCGCTCCACGCGGTCCCGTCGAACGTGGCCGCGCCGTTCACGATGGCGGTTCCCGCGGAACCGAAGCCGCCGAACGCCGCGAGGTCGAGGTCACCGTCGCCGTCCATGTCGTGCCCGAACAGCCCGCGCGACGCGCCGATGCCGCCTCCCGAGAGCCCGCCCGCGACATCGACCCAGTTGGCTCCATCCCAGCGCGCGAAGTTCGAGAGCGTGTTGGCGCCGGACTTGTTGAAGTAGCCGGATGCGAACAGCGTCGGAACGCCGGTCGCACCCACGTCGACCGCCGCCACCGCGCGCACGAGCGCGTTCTGCTGCGAGGTGCCGCTCTGGCGGATCAGCGTCCCGCCCACGCCACGCCAGCTCTTCCCGTCGAAGGCGACCACCTGCGGCGCGCTGCCGACCGCGACGGTCGGCAGGCTGCCCGCCGCGATCAACTCGATCGCGCCGTCACCGTCGCTATCCGCGACGCACATCGAGTAGATCGCGCCCGAGAAGAGTGCCGGCGGCGCGAATCCGGCGGCGCCGCTCCACGCGGTGCCATTCCAGCGCGCCATGCCGTTCGCAACGGGCCCGCCCGCCTCGCTCACGTTGACCTGCGCGAAGAGTTCGCGCGTGCCGTCGCCATCCGAGTCGAAGGCGCCGAGTACCACCGCGGTCTGCGAACCGGCCATGGTGACCGTGCTCGACGGACTCATGTCGACCCAGCCACCGCCCGACCAACGCACGAGCGGCGGCACGCCCGAA
>JBIIYI010000200.1:0-5763 GCA_044346895.1 Phycisphaerales bacterium | reverse complement strand
GATCCTTGACCGCGACGCCGCCTTCCGCGAGTTCCGCGCCGAGGATCACGGCGAAGCGCGCGCGCGCCTTGCCCGCGTCGCCGAGGAGCTTGCCGACGTTGCGCGTCGTCTTCGCCGTCGTGCGCGCGTGCAGCCCCGCGCGGCGGAGCCGCATCAGGAGCGTCGGGACCAGCGCCTCCGCCGCCTCGCCGCCCGCCGACACGATGAACGCATCGGGCCGCGGAAGGAGCGTCGAGCCGTCGTCCGGCAGGAGCTTCCGGTCGCGCAGCGCGTTCGCGAGCACGACATCGCCCATGCCGAGGCCGCATGCAGGCATCTTCGGCCCGCCGAAGAGTTCGACGAGTCCGTCGTACCGGCCGCCGCCGGCAAGCGCGCGCTCGGCGCCCGAGATCTCGTGGTACTCGAACACGGTGCCCGTGTAGTACGCGAGCCCACGCACGATGCCGACGTCGACGGTCATCCAGTCGAGGATGCCCGCGCGCGTGGCGGCGGCGCGCACTTCGTCGAGCGCGGCGAACTCGTCGGGCGCGATGCCGATCCTCGCGGCGAGTTCCGCAAGCGGCGCCGCGAGCGGCTGCGTGGCGCGCGCGGCGATGTCGAAGCGCGCGATCGCGTCGGCGGAGAGGCCGAGCGCGCCGGCGCGCTGCGCGAACTCCTCCGGCTTCAGCTTGTCGCGGCGGTCGAGGAGCGTCATCGCGTCCGCGGTCCTGTCGGCCGCGACGCCGAGCGCCGCGAGCATGCGCGCGATCGCCGCGCGGTGCGACACGCGCACCTGCACGTCGCGCGGCGTCAGGCCGAGCCGCTCGAGCGCGAGGATGCCGCAGGCGATGACGTCGACGTCGTGCGGCGCTCCCTCGACGCCCGCGACGTCGATGTTCCACTGGTAGAACTCGCGCAGGCGACCGCGCTGCGGCCGCTCGGCGCGGAACATCGACGGAATCGCGAACCATCGGACGGGCACGGGCAGCGCGCCGCCGCGCGCCGCGATCATCCGCGCGAGCGTCGGCGTGAACTCGGGGCGCAGCGCGTAGTCGTTCTCTCCACCCGCGCGGCGGAAGGAGAAGAGCTCGTTCACGATTCCATCGCCCGACTTCGCGGTGTAGAGCTCGAGGTGCTCGAAGGTCGGCCCGTCGACCTCCTCGAAGCCGCAGTCGATCGACGCGGACCGCCATGCCGCCTCGATGTGTCGCCGGACGGCGAGATCCGCCGGGTAGAAGTCGCGCGTGCCCTTCGGAGCCTGGAACGTGTGGGAGCCGGTGCCTGCCATGGGGCGGCTAGGGTAGCGCGCGGCGGTCGGCGCGGTTTCGGCGCGAGACAGGCCATTTCCATGCCGGATGCGAAATCGCCCAATGCGACGCGCGGCGCTGCGTACACCATCACGACGAGACCGTTCCGCCGTACGGAACGAGCGTCCGGACCGACGCCTCGGGCCGGAGTCAGATCGGAACACCCCGGATTCTCCAGCGAGGAGGCAGTCATGCCTGCATCGAAGCAGGCGGCTCAGGCCGCCGCACGGTCATCCCACGCTCGCATCAGCGCTCGCAGCACCGAACGCGATGGTGCGCGCATGTTCACGCTCGTCGCGCTCGTGGCGCTCAACCTCGCGTCGACGGGCGTCGCGTCGGCGTCCATCATCACCGACCACTTCACACGCGCGGCCGACGAGCACGGACTCGGCGACGTGATCCAGTGCGAGATCCTCGGCTCCGCCGCGCCCGGCATCGACACGACGCTCGTGGGCATCGTTCGTCCGAGCGGCTCGATGACATGGGACTCGTATGCCGGTACTCATCGCGTGTCGGCGGTCGCCGCCGGAAGCTCCATCTCGCTTGCGGAAGCGTCCGCATGGATGGACAGCGAGGCACGCGGCGAGTTCCTCGTCTGGACTCCGTGGTCGAGCACCACGATCGCCACGACCGCGCACTACATCTCGCCGGTGCATCGCATGCTGCCACGACTCGATGCCGTGAGCGCGTCGATGTTCCGCGACCTCCGCGACGACGGCATCATGGGCAACATCGCGATGCGCCTCGCAAACCCATCATCCGAACTCGTCCGATGGTGGCTCTACGACGGAAGCGGACAGACCGTTGGGTTCGGGACGATTGCCGTTGGCGAAACCGAATTCGTGCTTTCGATCGAGGATTCGATTGGCGCGAACGGCAAACTCGTGCTTTGGACACACGAGAAATTCGGCGGAACCGGAGCGTGGCACCATGTCTACAACCGCACGGTGTACGGCGGCTCCGCCGTGCCGGCGCCGGGTGCGATCGCCCTTCTCAGCCTCGCGATCATCGGCGGCGCGACGCGCGCGCGACGGCGCGCGTGATGGACGCACGTCGAGGCGTTCCAGCCCTGCGCAACCGCCCGCGCATGCGTTCACGACGCCACCCCGCCGCGCGGAGGCCTGCTCCGACGCGTCTCGACCGCACGTGTTCGCGCGTCGAGCGCGATCAGACTTCCGCGCGGCGGGGAAGCATGGCGGCGATCACGACGGACGCGAGCGTCCAGGCGATGACCGCGTCGGCCATGTTCGAATACATGTACGCGAGCGGCAGATGGAAGAAGTTGCCCGCGACGCCCCACGTCGCGAGCGCCGTGAAGAGCGAGATCGTGAAGCCGAGGAACACGCGCCGTCCGGCGCTACCCCGCGCGCTCGAAAGCACGCACGTCAGAAGAAGGGCCGCGACGAACTCGATGACGAAGCCGCGCACGAGTTCCGACGCGGCCATCGGCGCGATGCCACCCTTTCGGTACAGGATGAGCGCGATCGGACCTTTCGCCATCCGATCTTCAAACGACTTGTTTGCGGCAACGACCTCGGGGTCGGTCGTCTCGGTCATGTAGGTCTCGGGCATCGACGGCAGGAAGTACGCACCGTCATGGGGCAACGCCGCATCGAGCGTCTCGAGAATCGCCGCGTCCGACTTCGTCGTCGGATAGGCGAACTCCCAGATGCCGATCGCGGCGTAGGCGAGGAAGCCCCAGAAGAAGACGACGACGGCGGCGACGAACGCGGCGAGGAGGTGGCGCATGCGCGCACGCTACCTCGAACGCCCGGAGCGCGACCGACTGCAGCACCTCGTCGCGGATGCCGCGGTCGCCGACCAGCGCATGGATGTAGGCGGACACCGTCGGCTGCGCCTGCGTCCAGAGGGTGAAGGCCTGTCGGGTCCGCTCGTCCATGCTCGTGCTCGATCGGTTCTGATCGGTCCTGCGCGATCCTCATCGTCCACTTCGACGATTCCGCCGCCCGCGCGCCCCGCGGGTTCAGGGTCCGGTGGCCGACCGGGCGGCCGATGCCCTCGCGGCGCCGAGGAAGTCGGTCGAAACCGTCCCGGTCAGGGAACTACGCCCGAAGGCGGGAAACATGACGGCGCGCCGCGAGATTTTCACCGCGACGAACGCACGAACCGGAGATCGGACGCGCTCGGAAGGCCCGTCGTGCACGCACGGGCGCGTCCGCACTGCGGACGTATGCACGGCGGACGTAGCACGGTGGACGTAGCACGGCGGACGTAGCACGGCGGACGTAGCACGGTGGACGTAGCACGGCGGACGTAGCACGGCGGACGTAGCACGGCGGACGTGCGCCGCGCGATCACGCCTTCGGGGCGTCGGCGCCGCGAATGCACTGGAGGTTCAGGCTGATGGGAACGCCGGCAAAGCGCAGCTTCGACGTGTCCTCGAACAGCTTGAAGTCGTCGATCCGGCGGAAGTCCTTGAAGCCATGCTCCTTCAGGAGCGCCACGAGGATGTTGTGCGAGAAGCCGACCTTGTGGAAGTCGAAGGGCTCGATCTGCCCGCCCATCATCATGCGCATGATCTTGAACTGCTCGTTCGCGCTCGCCCGGGCGTTCGGGTGCATGAACAGCTGGCAGAGCACCTCCATGTCGGGCACCGAGATGCGCAGCCGCCCGCCCGGCATCAGCACGCGGCGCGCCTCGGCGAACGCCTTCGGGAGCTCATCCTGGTAGCCGAGGTGCTCGTAGACGTGCGACGCGTAGATCTCGACCGCGCTTCCATCGGGAAACATCGAGAGATCCGTCACCGTGCTGCGCACGTCGACGCCGGGACGGTCCTCCACGTTGACGATCAGCCAGCCTTCCTTGACCTCCCATCCGCCGAGATGCAGCTGCAGTCGCCTGGCGTTGGCGAACTTCGCCGCAGGGCCGGAAGGGAGGGAGGCGTTCGAATCATCCATGGAATCGGTCCTCTCGGACGCAGCGTACCCAGAGATCCGCGCGTCACGCGCGGAGGCGACGGTGCCTTGCGCGCCCGCGGTGGCTCACCACTCCGGCCCGCCCGAGTAGCGGCCGTAGACATCCGCCATCGCCTGCACCTGCTCGCCGAGCGTGCAGCGCACGAGGCTCGCGGCGACGAGCGCGGGCATCACGTTCTCGCCCTTGCGCGAGGCCGTGCGGATCGCGTCGAGCGCGTTCTTCACATCGAGCGACGAGCGCGCGGCGCGCATCCTCGCGAGGCGCGCGTTCTGCTCGGTCTCGACCGTGTGCGGGATCTCGAGGATCTCGACCTGCTTCTCCTCGTTGCCCTCGGGGTACGCGTTCACGCCGACGACGATGCGGTCGCCCGCTTCCATCTCCTGTCCGAAGCGGTAGCTCGCCTCGGCGATCGAGCGGCGGAAGTAGCCCTTGTGCACGCCCGAAACGACACCGCCCATGTCGTCGATCTCCTTGATGATCGCGTTGGCGTCCTTCTCCATCTGGTCGGTGAGCGCCTCGACGAACCACGAGCCGCCGAGCGGGTCGACCGTGCGGTGGACGCCCGACTCGTGGGCGATGATCTGCTGCGTGCGCAGCGCGACGCGGACGGCCTGCTCGGTCGGAAGGCCGAGGGTCTCGTCCATCGAGTCGGTGTGGAGGCTCTGGCAACCGCCGAGCACGCCCGCCATCGCCTGCAGCGCGACGCGCACGATGTTGTTGAGCGGCTGCTGCTCGGTGAGCGAGCAACCCGCGGTCTGGACGTGCGTGCGCATCAGGAGCGAGCGCTCGTTCTTCGCGCCGTAGCGCTCCTTCATCGCCTTCGCCCAGATGCGGCGCGCGGCGCGCAACTTGCAGATTTCCTCGAAGAACTCGTTGTGGCTGTTGAAGAAGAACGAGAGCCGCGGACCGAAGCCGTCGACGTCGAGGCCGCGCTTGATGCACTCCTCGACGTACTCCATGCCGTCGCGCAGCGTGAACGCGAGTTCCTGCGTCGCGGTCGAGCCCGCCTCGCGGATGTGGTAGCCCGAGATCGACACCGAGTTCCACTTCGGCAGGTGCTGCGCGGCGAACTCGATCGTGTCGACGACGAGCTTCACGTGCGGCTCGGGCGGGTAGATGAACTCGTTCTGCGCGTGGAATTCCTTCAGAATGTCGTTCTGGAGCGTGCCGCCCAGCCTATCCCAGCCGATCCCGCGCTCCTGCGCGTGCGCGAGGTACATGCCCCAGATCACGGCCGCGGGCGCGTTGATCGTCTGCGACACCGTGACGTCGCCGATCGGGATGTCGGCGTAGAGGCGGTGCATGTCCTCGATCGAGCTGATGGCGACGCCGCAGCGCCCGACCTCGCCGGTCGACAGCGGATCGTCGGAATCGCGGCCCATCAGCGTGGGCAGGTCGAACGCGGTCGAGAGGCCGGTGTTCGCCTTCGTGCCCTTCGCGTTGTTGAGGAGGTACTTGAAGCGCTGGTTGGTGTCGTCGGCCGAGCCGAAGCCCGCGAACTGGCGCATGGTCCAGAGCCGCGAGCGGTACATCGTCCGGT
>JBIIYI010000199.1:0-5771 GCA_044346895.1 Phycisphaerales bacterium | reverse complement strand
GCTCGTGGCGCTCGCGCGCGCGGTGCTGCGCGATCCCGAGATCCTCGTGATGGACGAGGCGACCAGCTCGATCGACGCGGCGACGGAACGGCTGGTGCAGGAGGGCGTCGACGAGGTGCTGCACGGCGGCGACCGCGGCGGACGCATCTCGTTCGTCGTCGCGCACCGCCTGTCGACGATCCGCCGCGCCGATCTCATCGTCGTCATCGAGCGGGGCCGCGTGGTCGAGCAGGGAACGCATCGCGAGCTGCTCGCGCGGCGCGGGCGCTACTTCGCGCTCTGCACGAGCCAGTTCGCCTCCGAGCGCGAGCGCGCGCTCCTGCATCTCGAGCGGCGCGAGTCGCGCGACGAGAGCGATGCGCGCGAGGCGGCGGCCATCGGTTCGACCGGCGAAGGCGACGAGTAGTAGCTCGCACGATGCGCGACTGCTTCCGCGGCGTGTCGTTATTCACGCGGCGCGTCACGAGCCACGCGGCGTGTCACGAGCGACGCGGCGCGTCACAAGCCACGCGGCGCGTTACCAGCCCCGCGGCGCGTTACCAGCCACGCGCGGCGGAGAGCGAGATCAAACCGAGATTGTTGCGCACATGCCAGATCTTGCGCGAGAGCCACGGGCGGTGGTTCAGGTGGAAGCGCTCGCGGTGCGCGTCGGCGGCGCGGTCCTGCACCACCTCGGCCGGATGCACGAGTGGAAGCGCGATGCGTCCCGTCGGCATGTTCGCCCACGCCGACCCCTTCGACGTGTGCGTCGCGTTCTCGCCGAAGCCGGTGTTCGTGATGAGGTTCACCTTCGGCAGCACGCAGTAGCCGTCGTGGAGGAAGTGCGCGTACGCCCACTGGTACGCCCACGCGGGCGGCGAGGAGCCGTGCGAGGCCGGCCAGTCGATCTTGCGGCTCCAGCCGCGCACGCTCGCCGGCGCGAGTCCGCGCGACGCGAGGCCGGCGGGGCCGAACTCGCGTCGCCAGCCGCTCACGTCGATGCGGAAGCGCGACCACGCGCGGCTCCACGACGCCCAGCCCGCCGGCGTGAAGAGGCGCGAATACGTGTACGACGCGCGCTGCCCGGGCTGCTCGCGCGCATGGCGCGTGCCGATGATGCTCATGACGCGGTCGTCGTGGGCATGGCGCTCGAGCACTTCGGCGCAGAACGGGATGAAGTCGGGCGCGGGCTCGCAGTCGTCCTCGAGGACGACGCCACGTTCCTCCTCACCGAAGAACCATGAGATGGCGCCCGACATCGCGCGTCCGCAACCCTGGTTCGACTCGAGGAACCGCGTGCGGACGTCGCACTTCCACGGCGGCGCGAGAAGGATGCGCCGCACCTCGTCGACGCGCGCTGCTTCGCCCGCGACATGCGCGCGCGGACCGTCGCACGCGACGTAGAGCCGCGGCGGAGCGAGCGGCGCGAGCGCGCGCAGGACGCCCGCGACCGTCTCGGGACGGTTGAACGCGGTGAGGAGGACTGGAGGTACGGGCGCGGTCATCTCGGTGGCATCGTCGGTCGATCGTGCGCGGAGGATACCGCGCCTGCCGCAGGTGGGACCGTTTCCGCGCCGGGATCGGCGGCGTGCAGACGCTCCACGGGATGTCTTCAGCGCCCGACGAGCGAGCGCACGAGCGCCGCGTAGCGCCCTGCGGCGTTCTCCCACGAGAGTTCGCCCGCGCGCCGAAGGCCGCACGCGACGAGGTCGGCGCGCAGCGCATCGTCCGAGAGGACGCGCATCACGTTCGCCGCCAGACCCTCCTCGTCGCCCGGTTCGGTCAGCAGCGCCGCATCGCCAGCCGCCTCCTCGCTACCCGGCGCGCGCATGCAGACGACGGGGCACCCGAGCGACATCGCCTCGAGGATCGGGATGCCGAACCCCTCGGCGCGCGATGGGAAGACGAACGCGCGCGCATGCGCGTAGAGCGTCGCGAGCCGCGCGTCGTCCGCACGGACGACGAGGATGTCGTCCGCACCGAGACCCATGTGCGTCGCGTACATGCGCTCCTCGCCGGACAGCGCGTGCCGCGAGACGTTGACGAGCCGACCTTCGAATCCTCCGCGCTTCATGCGCGCGAACGCCCGCATCGCGGTGAGGAAGTCCTTGTAGCGCTTGCGCGGGCCGACGTGGAGCAGGTAGGGCGCGCCATCGAAGGGATGCGCTGCGCCGGGCTCGGGAAGCCGCGCGCCGTGCGGGATGATCTCGATGCGCGCCGGGTCGACGCGCTCGATCGCGACGAGCGCGTCGCGCGTCGCCGCGCTCGGCACGACGATGCGCGTCGCATGCGCGATCGCGGCGCGCTTCTCGTCGCTCCCCTTCGAGCGCGAGCTGATCGACGCGGGGTCCGACTCGCGGATCATGTCGTGCACGGTGATGACGGTCGCGGCCCTGCGCGGATTCCGTGCGGCGAACGCGTAGCCGGTGTCGTGGACGACGCGGTCGGGACGCCGCCGCGCATGCCGCGCGAACAGCATGCGCGGAACGTGGATCGCGACCGTCCGCATGTCGCCCTTGATCGGAAGCCACATGCCGCGCACCACGCCGGCGGTCGACTCGCGCGCGAGCGCACGGAGATGCATGTTCCCGTGGATCGTCGCGTGGATCCGGGGTTCGATGCCCAGTTCGCCGCGCGAGCGGTCGAGCGCGCGCACGAGTTCGGCGAAGCAGCGCGAGACGCCGCCGTACTCCTGCGTGAGGAAGGCATCGGGCGTGAAGTCGACCGCGATCACGGGCGCGAGTGTACGGCAGGGTTCCGGGCGAGAGGGGATCGGTCGCGCCAGCCTGCATCTATAATAGCGGAGTGACCCTGTTCATCGCATCGATCGCCGTCGCGCTCGCCGTCTCCTTCGTCTGCTCGCTCGCGGAGGCCGTGCTCCTCAGCCTGACGCCGAGCCAGGTCGCGGAACTCTCCGTGCGCCATCCTCGCGCCGGAGAGATCTGGCGCGGCTTCAAGAAGCGCATCGACCGCCCGATCGCGGTCATCCTGATCCTCAACACGACCGCGCACACGATCGGCGCGTCGGTCGCGGGAGCCCAGTTCGACGAGCTCTACGGCGACCGCTGGATCTGGATCTTCTCGCTCGCGTTCACCTTCGTGATGCTCCAGTTCACGGAGATCCTGCCGAAGACGCTCGGCGTCCAGTTCAACCGGCAGCTCGCGACGGTCATCGCCGTGCCGCTCGCCGTGGGCGCGCGCGTCGCCGAACCGCTCGTCTGGCTGCTCCATCTCCTCAACAGGCCGTTCGAGCGGAAGCGCGGCGCGGACGAGGCGCCCGCGACCGTCGACGAGATCCAGTCGCTCGCCGCGATGGCGCGGATGACGAAGGACATCGACGTCCATCAGGAGCGCGTGATCCAGGGCGCGGCGCGGCTCTCGCGGCGCAGGGTGCGCGAGCTCATGATCCCGATCGAGCAGGTCGTGATGCTGTCGACCACGCAGTCGCTCGCGAAGGCGATCGTCGCCGCGCACATCGATGCGCACACGCGGTTCCCCGTGTGTCGCGATGGGGATCGCACGCAGATCGAGGGCTACGTGAACTTCAAGGAGATGATCTACTTCATGAGCACGAATCCGGCCGATCCGACGCTGAAGGGCGTGACGCGGCCGATCACGTCGGTCGAGGAGCATCGGCCCGCGACCGACCTCATGAAGGTCTTCATCGACGAGCACGAGCACATCGCGATCGTGCGCGGTGCCGACGGCAAGCCGCTCGGACTCGTCACGCTCGAGGACATGATGGAGGAGCTCTTCGGCGATCTCGGCGACGAGTTCGACCGGCTGCCGAAGTACGCGCACGCGATGTCGAAGGGAACGTGGATGTTCGGCGGAGGCACGCCGATGGGCGAGGTTTCTGCCGCGACGGGCGGCAGGATCGCGGCGTCGGGGGCGAACTTCGCGACGTGGCTCGAGGCGGAGATCATGCAGGATTTCGGCGTCGCGCCGACGGGTGGCCAGTCGATCCGGCGCGAGGGCGTCGACATCCTCATCCGTCGCGTGCGCCGCGGCCGCGTGTTCGAGGCGTCGGTGGTGGTGGGCTGACGGTGCGTCGCCCACGAGCGCGGAGCGCGGTTCGCCCACGAGCGCGGAGCGACGCGACCGGCCCGGTTTCGCCGCGAGGTTCTGCGCCGAACGGGCGGGGCGCCGCCGCCTGCGGCGCGTCCAAGTGGCCACGAAGCGGGGCATCCGTCCCCGATTGCCGCCGAACGTCTTTCGTTTCGCTGATTCCGGAGTACTTTGGACCGTCCTTGCAACCGCGGGAGCGGCGGTACGGACATCGCGCGCCGACCCCACGGAACGAACGCATGAAGACCCGAAAGACCGAGAACATCGTCATCCGCACTCCCAAGGCGCTCGCTTCGGTCGGGGTGCTTCTCGTCGTCTCGACCGCCTCCGCGCAGCAGTTCGTCGACCAGACCTCGACGCGCTTCCCGGTGCAGGCCGAGTACACGAACCAGTGCACGTTCGTCGACATCGACGCCGACGGCGACAAGGACATCGTGTTCGCGAACGGGCAGGGGTACTCCTCGATCGGCACCCTGCTCAAGCCGCGCATCTACGTGAACAACGGCACCGGCACGTTCGCCGACCAGACGGATGCGCGCGCAGCCGGCATCACGGGCTGCTTCCGCGGCGTCGAGGCCGGCGACGTCGACCGCGACGGCGACTGGGACCTCATCCTCGCGCAGGACTACAACCGCCGCCCGCTCCTCCTCATCAACGACGGCACGGGCGTGTTCGCCGATCAGACGACGACGCGGCTTCCGAACATCACGATGAGCTCCGCGCGCGCGCAGTTCGGCGACATCGACAACGACGGCGATCTCGACATCCTCCTCTGCAACTCGGGCGCGACGCGTTTCTCGACCACCGGCCGTCCGCGCCTCTTCCTCAACAACGGCGCGGGCGTCTTCACCGACGCTCCGACGACCCAGTTCCCGTCGACCGCGCTCGCCGAGCAGATGGACTGCGTCTTCGGCGACGTCGACAACGACCTCGACCTCGACTTCCACGTCGGCACGCGCGCCACGGGCACCGGCTCGAGCCAGCTCTGGATCAACAACGGCTCGGGCACCTTCGCGAAGCTCGCCACGTTCGTCACCGACTTCACCTGCTACTCGTACGACTTCGGCGACATCGAGGGCGACGGCGACCTCGACCTCATCGGCATCAACGCGGGCTCGTCGAACACGGAACTCCTGCTCCGCAACAACGGCGCGGGCACGTCGTGGACGAACGTCTCGACGCAGATCACGCCGAATCCGACCGTCGACGACAACGACTCGCGGTTCATCGACTACGACAACGACGGCGATCTGGACGTGATCGTCGCCGCGCTCGGCGGCGCGGAGCGCGTCTACCGGAACAACGGCACGGGCACGTTCGCGCAGGTGACGGGCATCGTCCCGACCGCGACCGACAGTTCGCTCGACATCAAGGTCGGCGACCTGACCGGCGACGGCAAGCCCGACATCGTGACGGCGCAGGGCGAATCGGGCGCGTTCCAGAACCGGATCTACATCAACACGGGACCGGCCGACACGATCGTGCCGAACATCAAGCTGGTCGAGCAGGTGCCGTCGCGCACGGCCGGCCCGTACGTCGTGCGCACCGAGGTCTTCGACGGCACGACGAGCGACCGCGGCTACGACGACAAGGGCGTGTTCCTCGTCTACTCGGTGAACGGCGCGAAGCCCGTCTCGGTCCCGATGCTCTGGTCGGGCAACAGCCTCTGGCGCGGCGTGATTCCCGCGCAACCGGACTGCGCGACGGTCGAGTACTTCGTGCGC
>JBIIYI010000198.1:0-5816 GCA_044346895.1 Phycisphaerales bacterium | reverse complement strand
GCGTAGAAGAGCGCGTTGAGCTCGACCGCGATCCACATGCAGGGCGGCATCTTCCCGTACTTCAACGCGCTCTTCTACGCGGTCTGCGTGTCGGCCCTCGTCTTCCACTTCGCGAACGGACTCTGGACCGCCGCGATCACGTGGGGCCTCACGATCAGCAAGCAGGCGCAGCAGCGCTGGGGCGCCGTCTGCGCGGTCATCGGCCTCGGACTCGGCGCGGCCGGCCTCACGGCGGTCGCAGGATTCGCGGGGCTCGACGTCGCCAAGGCGCAGGAAGTCGAGGCGAAGCTCGCCGAGTCGGACGCCCCGCTCCTCCTGATCCCCGCACCGTCGGGCAGCACTCCCTGATCCTCGATCGAACCCCGATGCCGGATTCCTGAAGCCTGCATCCGCCACGCAAGTCATCCGAACGGAACCAAACCATGGCAGTTCAAACAAAGCGTCGCGTGATCGTCGTCGGCGGAGGCCTCGCTGGTCTCTCCGCCGCCATGCGCATCGCGGAGGCCGGCGTCTCGGTCGACCTCTTCTCGATCGTCCCCGTGAAGCGCTCGCACTCGGTCTGCGCGCAGGGCGGCATCAACGCCTGCAACGAGATCGCGCGCCAGCAGGGCTACTCCGAGTACGAGCACTTCGACGAGTCGATCTACGGCGGCGACTTCCTCGCGCACCAGCCGCCGGTCTACGAGATGGCCCACTGGGCGCCGAAAATCATCGACCTCCTCGACCGGATGGGCGTCCCCTTCAACCGCACGCTCGAAGGCCAGCGCGACCTGCGTCTCTTTGGCGGTTCGCTCTACAAGCGCACGCATTTCGCCGGCGCCACGACAGGTCAGCAGCTGATCTACGCCTTCGATGAACAGGTCCGCCGCTTCGAGAGCGAGGGCCGGGTCACGAAGTACGAGCACTGGGAGTTCCTGCGCCCGATCCTCGACGCGAACGGCGTCTGCCAGGGCATCGTCGCGCAGGACCTCCGCTCGATGACGATCCGCGCGTTCCGCGCGGACGCCGTCGTCATGGCGACCGGCGGCAACGGCCTCGTGTTCGGCAAGAGCACGAACTCGGTCATGTGCACGGGTGGCGCGGCCAGCCGCTGCTACCAGGTCGGCGCGTGGTACGCGAACGGCGAGTTCATCCAGGTGCACCCGACCTCGATCCCCGGCGCCGACAAGCTGCGCCTGATGAGCGAGTCGGCGCGCGGCGAGGGCGGACGCGTCTGGGTTCCCCGCAAGAAGGGCGACAACCGCGATCCGCGGCAGATTCCCGAGGCGGAGCGCTACTACTTCCTCGAGGAGCGCTATCCGAAGTACGGCAACATCGTGCCGCGCGACATCGCCACCCGCGAGATCTTCGAGATCTGCGTGAAGGACGGCCTCGGCGTCGGCGGCGGCAACATGGTCTACCTCGACCTGACGCACCTCGGGCGCGAGTACATGGAGCGGAAGCTCGGCGGCATCATCGAGATCTACCGGAAGTTCGTCGGCGAGGATCCGGCCGAGGTTCCGATGAAGATCTTCCCCGGCGTCCACTACTCGATGGGCGGACTGTGGACCACGTACTCAGCCAAGCCGGACGGCAAGGGCCTGGTGTACGGCGCGCCCAACTCGATGGTCACCAACATCGAGGGCCTCTACGCCTTCGGCGAGGCGAACTACCAGTACCACGGCGCGAACCGCCTCGGCGCGAACGCGCTGCTCTCGTGCATCTTCGACGGCCTCTTCTGCGGCGCGGGCGTGGCCAACTACGCGCGCGACCGGAAGTCGGGCGCCGCGGAGGCGGACGCCTCGCTCTTCTCGAACGCCGAGAAGCTCGAGGGCGACAAGCAGCAGCGGCTCGTCGATTCGAAGGGCACCGAGAATCCCTACGTCATCGCGAAGGAGATGGGCGACGAGATGACCGCGGCGAGCACCGTGGTCAAGGACGCGGCCCGTCTCATGCAGGCGCGCGTCAAGCTCGCCGAGCTGCGCGACCGGTTCAAGCGGATGTCGCTCTCCGACACGGGGCTCTGGACCAACCAGAACCTCTCGTTCGCGCGCGCGACGCACGACATGCTCATCCTCGCGGAGGCGCTCATCGAGGGCGGTCTCGAGCGCAAGGAATCGCGCGGGAGCCACTTCCGCACCGATTACCCGCAGCGCGACGACGCGAACTTCATGAAGACGACCGTTGCGAAGTTCGACCCCGAGAGTTCGCGCCCGTCGATCTCGTTCGAACCCTACGACCTACCGCTCGTGCAGCCCCGCGCCCGCACGTACGGAAAGGTCGGCGGCTGACCCCGCGTTCGCACGTACGACCGCGGCACACACGCAGCACACCCTGCATCCCCCGCACACCCGCGTCCCGGAGCATCCCGCTCCGGGACGCTGTCTTTGACGCATGCGGAGGGCGACGCACGCGGCGCATCACCGCACCCGACGCGTGGCGCCACGCCGCGCGCCACGCCGCGCGCGCTCGACGGATCAGGGGGCGCCGATGCGGAAGACGTTCACCGCCGACAGCCCGAGCGCGACCAGCGTCATGCAGACGAGCGGCCACGCGCGCAAGCCACGGCCCGCGATCGCCGCGGCGGCGACGAGCGCAAGCACGACCGTCGGCGGCTGCAGGTAGCGCTCGAAGCACTGCTGGTTCGCGGTCTGCGCGACAACCATGCCGACGAACGCGAGGAGCGCGTAGGCGCCGACCGCACGCGCGGCCAGGTTCGACGATCGCGACCAGAGCCGCAGATACGCGCCGATGGCGGCTGCGCCGAGCCCTGCGAGCGGCACGAGGAGGATCGACCGATCCGCGGGAGCGGGCAGCTTGCTCGCGACGGTCCAGAGGATGCCGCCGAAACGGACGTGGACCACGTAGTTCGAGGGCACGAGGCACGCCGCGGCGGCGGCGCACGCGAAGATCGCGGCCATGCGCGGCGTCAGCAGTTCGCGCACGTACCCGGGCATGCCGACGAAGACCGGCAGCGCCCACACCGCGACCACCGCGAGCGCGTAGACGGGCGTCGCTGGGTTCGCACCGCTTCCGTGGTACTTCTGGAAGGTCGGCGGCACAAGGCCGCCCCAGAGAAGGACGAACCCCGCCACGAGCGCCACCGCCGGCACGAGTGCGAGCGCTGCGACCGCAAGTTCCGACACGCGCGGCGCGCGACGTTCCGCGCAGGCGCGCGCGACGAGCGCGGCTCCCGGAAACGCCGCGGCGTACGCGAGGATCTGCCGGACGAGGACGGCCCCCGCCGCCGCGATCGTGGCGACGATGCCCGCGCGCAGCGGATAGCGCGTGCTTCCGGCCGCGATCGGAAGCGCCGCGAAAAACGCGGCCACGAGCGCGATTGACGCGAGGTTGTCGGTCGTCAGCCAGACCGACGAACTGAGGACGTAGGGCGAGCAGCCGAGGAGGAGTCCGGCCACGACGCCCGGCAGGAATCCCGCAAGACGCGCCACCGCCGTCGCGACGATCGCCACGAATGCCGCACCGAAGCACGCGTTGAGGATCCAGAGCGCGACCGACTCGCCGACCACCCGCAAGGCAAGCGCCATCACGAGGTGGTAGCCCGGCGTGGTCGCCGAGTTGTAGTCGGAGAGGTCCGGCGCGGGCAGCGCCTCGGCGAAGGCCCGGATCACCGGGAGGTGGTAGTCGCGCTGGTCGAACCACTCGCTCGTCTCGACGATGCCGAGGAGGATCGCGGCGACCGCGAGCGCAAGATGGGCCGCGGCCGCCACAAGCCCCGCGGGCCATGCACGGGCCGGACCTGATGCGGATGCCGCCGAGCGCGGAGCCGCCGATTCCATCACCGGATCACCTCGACCGGCGTCGACACGCGCTGCGCGAGGAACACCGATTCGAGCACGCGCCCCACGCCCGGCGCGAAGAGGACGGCACCGAGCAGCGCGACGAAGCAGAGGATCGAGAAGAGCACCACGCGGTCCGAGCGGAGCGCCTCGAGCGGGCTGTCCGAACTGCCGTCGTTCGCGCGCCGCCAGAACCGGTGGATCGCGACGAGGACGAACGGCGTCAGCAGCGCGAGTCCGATCGCGCGCGGCCCGAACAGCGACCACGCGTGCTCCGAGAGCGCGTAGGAGAGGTACATCGAAACCGTCATCACGGCGGAGATGCCGAGCAGCCACTGCAGTTCCTCGCGCCCGCGGTATCCCGCCGGCGACTTCCACGCGCTGCCCGCGCGCTCGGCGCTCACGAGGTCGCACATCCGCTTGATGAAGCCGAGGTAGAGGCAGAGGAAGAAGACGCAGAGGACGAGCCACACGCTGATCGGAACGGCGATCGCGATCGCGCCCGCGGCCGCTCGCAGCCCGAAGCCGGTCGCGATCGTCGCGACGTCGACGAACGCGACGCGCTTGAGACCGCCGTTGTAGAGGAGCTGGAGCACCGCGTAGATCGCGATCGCGCCGGCGAGCGCCGCGGAGACGAGGAACGCGAGCGCGAAACTCCCCGCGACCAGCAGGCAGCCGAGCGCCGTCGCCGCACCGGGCGAGATCGCGCCCGACGCGACGGGCCGCCGGCACTTCACCGGATGCCCGCGGTCCTTCTCGGCGTCGAGCGCGTCGTTCACGCAGTAGAAGCCGCTCGCGACGAGGCAGAACGCGGCGAACGCGAGCGCAGCGTCGATGCCCTTGCCGAGCACGACGTCGCCCCCCTGCGTCCGCACCGCGTTCGCGGCCCAGAAGATGAACGCGAGCAGCACGAAGCTGTTCTTGGTCCAGTCACCCGGGCGGGCGAGCTTGAGGATGTGCCGAGGCGAAGGCATGCCGGGTCGGGGGAGGTCGGGTGGTGGGGTTCTATCGGCGCTTTCGCGGGTGCGTCCACAAGCCTCCGCCGAAGTGGCGCAACCTTCGGCTTTTCGGGCCTTGCGACGCGCGCCGAACCCCACCCCTGCGACTATCATCGCTTCCCCCCGCGGCATGCCGCCCCGGGCCGGAAGCATCCCACACAGCCATGGTCTCCGACACCGCCTCCCCCGCGTCCTCGAAGTCCTCCTCCGCACCCGGCAGCCGTCCGGTCAAGTTCCGCATCAAGCGGCAGGACCGCCCCGGCGAGACGGCGCGCTGGGAGGAGTTCGTCGTCGACGCCGAGCCCGGCGCCAACGTCATCGCCTGCCTCCAGCAGATCGCGCGCATGTCGAAGACCGCGGACGGCACGGCGACCACGCCCGTCTGCTACGACTCCGGCTGCCTCGAGGAGGTCTGCGGCTCGTGCGCGATGGTGATCAACGGCAAGGTGCGCCCGTCGTGCTCGGCGCTCGTCGAGAAGGTCGTCGGCCCCGACGGCACGATCACGCTCGAGCCGATGTCGAAGTTCCCAGTGCTGCGCGACCTCTCGGTCGACCGTTCGCGCGCGTTCCACAACCTCGCGCGCGTGAAGGCGTGGGTTCCGGTCGACGGCACGTACCACCTCGGCGCGGGCCCGAAGGACACGCCTGAGAACCAGGAGATGCGCTACACGCTCTCGACCTGCATGACCTGCGCGTGCTGCCTCGAGGCGTGCCCGCAGTTCAACCTCGAGGAAGACTCGAGCAAGTGGGACTCGGAGTTCGTGGGCGCGCACGCGATCTCGCAGGCGCGGCTCTTCAACACGCACCCGACCGGCGCGACGCTCGCCTCCGAGCGCCTCGACGTGCTCATGGCGAAGGGCGGCGTGAACGACTGCGGCAACGCGCAGAACTGCGTGAAGGTCTGCCCGAAGGAGATCCCGCTGACCGAGTCGATCGCCGCGATGGGCCGCGCGGTCACCGTGCACGGCGTGAAGAAGTTCTTTGCGGGACGTTGATTGAGCGCTCGAGCGCGGCTCCTGCCGCGCCCTCGCTCTGGCCG